>JAUXGY010000236.1 GCA_030621805.1 Kiritimatiellales bacterium
TTGGCTCACAGAACGACATGGCTACGATCCGACTTAGCATGCAGGGGACACGCCATCCGCCTTCCCAGTTGGTGTTCTTTTCACCATGGAAGGGGCTGACGGCGGCATCGGGCCAGGTATTTTTGTGCGGGCCGTTGTCGGTTGAATATTGGACGATGGTGTTGTCGGCAATACCCAGTTCGTCGAGTACTTTTAGTAGTTCGCCCACATGCATGTCGTGTTCAACCATGCCATCGGCATATTCGTCTTGTCCGGAAATACCGCGTAGTTCGGCTTTAACGTGGGTGCGGAAATGCATTCGCGTTCCATTCCACCAGACAAACCAAGGTTTTTCAGCGGCGTTCTGCCGCTTAATAAAGTCGATGGCGGCGGCAACCGTTTCATCATCGATGGTTTCCATGCGTTTTTTGGTCAGCGGGCCGGTGCCCTCGATCGTTCCCCCTGCGAAGGATTTAATGACCCCGCGTGGGCCAAACTTTTTGTGGAACTCCGGGTCTTTCGGATAGTCCTCGTTTTCGGGTTCTTCCTCCGCGTTGAGGTGGTAGAGGTTGCCGAGGAATTCATCGAACCCGTGGTTGGTTGGCAAATGTTCATCGCGGTCGCCAAAATGATTTTTACCGAACTGCCCGGTGGCATAGCCTTGATCTTTGAGCAGAACGGCTATGGTTGGATCCAGTGTATTGATGCCTTCTTTGGCTCCCGGGAGCCCAACCTTGGAGAGGCCGGTGCGGAAGACGCTCTGCCCTGTCATGAACGAGGAGCGGCCCGCCGTGCAGCTTTGTTCGCCGTAGTAATCGGTGAACATAATGCCTTCGTCGGCAATTCGGTCAATGTTGGGTGTCTTGTAGCCGACCATGCCGAAGGTGTAGGTGCTAATATTTCCAACGCCCACATCATCTCCCCAAATAACGAGAATGTTGGGTTGTTTGTCCTGCGCTTGTGCGGCCAGTACGGCGACGCAGGCGAGGCCGAGTAGGGCTAGCTTGGATTTATTCATGGTACTTCCTCCTCCAGGGGTGTGAGGTTATGATTATCGACTTCATATATTGAAGCAAACGGAAAATTTAGTCCTATTTTTTTCGTGGGTAAACTAAAACAATGAGGAATCAAGGTTTAATATTCAGTCTACCCTCCACCGCGCGCTCATTCCGTTTTGGTATTTGTAACCGTAGGTTCCTTGGGTATGGTGCAGAGAGCTGGCTGTCCTATGTTTTTTTCTTTTGTTCGGAAGCATTGGAAGCTTGGAAGGAAACGATAACCAGCTGCTTTCTTCAACTCAAGACGCTCTTCCGTGAAGAGGTCAAAAACCAAACCGGCATGTCTATCATGAAAAAAATCGGAGTCATATTTAATCAGGATGCCGGCAGCTATAAAAAGCTGGAGCGGGATCCGGAAGCATGGATCAATGAGATTGCGGTTCGGCACGCAATTCAGGATGTCGAGTTCGATGTCAGAGCGGTTCCCGCCGCTGAAATTGATGGAACGATCGGTGGTTTCATAAAAAACAACTATGATGTTATTGCCGCGGCGGGAGGCGATGGCACCATCAATGGGGTTGCAATGATGATCAAGGATACCGATGCGGTGCTTGGCGTAATTCCCAGCGGAACCTTTAATCACTTTGCGAAGGATGCGGGAATTCCGCTGGAGTTTGAGGCGGCGGTGCTTAATCTGGTGAACGGCTCGGCGACTCTCATCGACTATGGTTCGGTGAATGATCGGATCTTTCTCAATAACTCGTCGATCGGGCAGTATCCGGTGGCGGCGCTGACCCGCGAAACCGGGCGGCGGCGGAACCCCATGAATAAAAGGCTGGCGATGATCGGGGCGATTGTAAAAACCGCGCTGCGTTATCCGGTGCTGGAGATTTCGGTGGAATCTGCCCCCGATGCGGAGTGTCTGCAAACCCCGCTCGTTTTTATCGGGAACAATTATTATGACATTTCTCCGCTAAAAATCGGAAAGCGCAACCAGTTGGATTCGGGGAAGCTGTATGCGTATGGAAGCACCTGTACGCATCTCGGGTGTTCGCTGCATCTCGCAATCCTGGCCTTGTTCAACAAGCTGAGTCTGTCGAAAAAGTTTGAACGGGTTGCTTTTGAAGCGGCGGTGATCCGCTCGAAGAAAACGCTACTCCCCGTGGCGGTGGACGGTGAGATCCACAAGTTGAAAACGCCGCTTCACTACCAGATGCATCCCAAGGCCCTGAAGGTGATTCTTCCATGAAAAAAATTATTCACATTTCTGATCTTCATTTTGGAACTGAAGATCCTGATGTCGTGGAGGCGCTTCGGCAGGATGTTGATGAGTTCGGAGCGGATCTGCTGGTGGTCAGCGGCGATCTGACCCAGCGGGCGAAGAGAGCGGAGTTCCAAGCTGCGAAACAGTTTGTTGACAGCCTTGGGCTTCCGTCGGTAATTATTCCCGGGAACCATGATATTCCACTCTATAATCTGCCGCTACGGGTGATGAATCCTTTCAAAAAGTTTAATGCCTGTTGTGGAAATAGGCCGGCGTATTTTCAGGATGGCGAGGTGGAGATCATCGGCCTGAACAGTGTGCGCAACTTGCGGTGGAAGTCCGGCCGGATTTCTTCAGAACAGCTTAACTCTGAAGAGGGGCGGATTGGCGAAGATAAATCCTCGGCTTTTGTTCGGCTTCTGGCGGCGCACCATAATTTGTTTCAGGCACCCGTCCGGAAGGAATCATCGAAGCTATTTGAGACTCAGCTCATGCACGATTGGTTGATCAAGTTGGGTTTTGATCTCGTTTTGTTCGGGCATGATCACCGCGGTCTGGTCAAGCCGGTCGCCCGAGGTAAAGAGGGAGGATACGCCTTTATTCTGGTACAGGCCGGAACGGCGGTTTCCTGTCGGGTTCGCGGAGTTCCGAACAGCTATAACCGAATTGAGGTTTCCCCGGGGCACTGTGCCATTCAGGTTCGCGAGCTGGAGGATGGCGCCTTCTGCCGTGCGCAGGATTTTCGCTTTACCCAGCGCGAAGGCGGCTGGTATGCGGTTTAGCCGATGAGCATTCTGGTGTCGGTGGATAAAGAACCATTTCGTTCATATTGATTAGGCTTATTTTCCTAAAAACTGCAGGTTTAGTCCCATGAAAACCTGCCATTCGGGCCAGCCGTCTCCTTCGTCAAATACGGAGTATTGCGGTTCGATGAACATGTTGTAGACGGTGTTGCCTTTTTTGATGACCTTGCCGTACCCGAGGCCGATCGGAATCGAGTAGCTGTCGGCTTCCAGGTTGAAGGCCCAGATTGCCGCCGTGCGCAGATAGTGGCCCTTCCCGAGCTGATACATGAAAAAGGGTTGGAAGCCGGCCATGTTGACATCGTCCCGGTTGCTTTCTCCCGCGATGTCCGTCTGCCAAGTGAGCAGATAGCCCCACTGGTACTCTTTTTTGCGGGCGTCAAAAAGAACGTTGGCAAATCCGAGTGTCCATTTTTCCCATCCCAAACTATTTTTTGTGGCGGTTGGCATGGTGGATAAAGGGCCGACACCAAAGCTGATTGCCGGATTCTTCATTTTGAAGAGGTAGGCGGCAAAGATATTGAAATCCCCTAATCCGGTTTCGCTGACAGAGCCTCCACCAAGGGCCGGAGCTATATCGTATTTCAGGGAGGTAACGGGTAATGATGCACGGATGAGCCACTCGGTTTTACCAATTTTTATGGGTTGGGCATAACGCATCCAGAGTTGATTCATGGAGGCATTGTTCAGGCCGGTCAGGTCTCCAGCATAATAATTATGCATGTTGAAGGCCTTCATGTTGGCCAGCGGGTTGTTGGCTTGCGCGGCGGCATCCGCTTTTGCGGCCTCTTCGGCGTGGGTGATACTTGCGATGCTGATTCCTACTACAACGGATAGTTTGACAAGTTTGGTCATTTTGGATTCTCCATTCGTTCAGTCTATTTTTACAAAATCGGGAAGGGTGA
>JAUXGY010000337.1 GCA_030621805.1 Kiritimatiellales bacterium
AAAAACCAGTGTTTGGAAAGATCCAAACACTGGGAATCGCTTCGGAGAGATCGGCTAAAACGCTTAGATGATAATGTCGTTTCCGCCGCGGAGCTGGTCTGGGGTGACAATCTTGTTGGCCTGCTCCTGTTGCATGCGCACCATGTCGTCCTGCAACTTCTTGACGGCAGCGTTGATGGCATCGGGGAACTTTTCAACGGCTTCAGCGAGATTGGTGGCTTCGATCTCGCCGGAGATCGGGAGTGCCCCGTTGGGCGTCATAATGTTCGTGGTGGCGGAATAGGTCGCCGTGCGGGCCTCGTCTTCGGTGCCATCGACCTTGATGGGGGTCAGCTTGCGGATGTTGCCGACTTTGAGGTCGGTGATGTGCTCCTCTTTCCAGAGGTTTGCACCGTCGATCTTAATGTTTTCGAGTGTGTTTTCTTCAGCCATGGTACTACCTTCGGTTAGTGACGAGTGAGTCGTGAAACGTGATTTAGTTCACGCCTCACTTTTCACGTTTCAAAACTGGTGCGCCCAACAGGAGTCGAACCTGTATCTATGGCTTCGGAGGCCACTATTCTATCCATTGAACTATGGGCGCACGAAAGTGCGGGTTTATACGGTTATCCGTGCTTGGCTTCAAACTCTTTCATGAAGGAAACCAGTGCGTCGATGCCTTCGGCGGGGAAGGCGTTGTAGATCGAGGCGCGGATGCCGCCGACGGAGCGGTGGCCTTTAAGCGTTTTGAGGTTTTGCTTTCCGGCCTCTTCGATGAACAGCGGTTCGAGGTCGTGGTTGGCAATGCGCCAGGTGATGTTCATGTCGGAACGGTATTCTTCAACGGCGGTGCCGGTGTAGAAGTCGGTGCCGTCGATGGCGGCATAGAGCTTTCCGGCCTTTTCGGCGTTGAGCTGCTGCATGCCTTCGAGACCGCCCTTGGCCTTGAGCCAGCGGGTGACGAGGCAGAGCATGTAGACGGGGAAGGTGGGGACGGTGTTGTATAGCGAGTTGTTGTCGATGAACGTGCTGTAGCGCATCATCGTCGGGACGCTCGCGGGGCAGCGGGCGGCGAGTTCGTCTTTGATGATCACGAGGGTGATACCAGCCGGGCCGAGGTTTTTCTGCGCACCGGCATAGATCATCCCAAATTTGGAAACGTCGAGCGGGCGGGAAAGAATATCGGACGACATGTCGGCGATGAGCGTTTCGTGCGCCGGGAATTCCTTGAGCTGCGCCCCGGAGATGGTTTCGTTGGAGGTAACGTGCAGGTAAGCCGCGCCGGAGGTGAGGTTGAGCTCTTCGGTGGCGGGCATACGGGTGGGGATGTCCTTGCCGCAGTCGGCGACCACATTAACGCTGCCGAGCGCCTGTGCTTCCTTGATGGCTTTGATGGCCCACGCGCCGGAGTTGATATAGTCGGCGGTCTGGCCTTCGCCGAGCAGGTTCATCGGGATGAGAGAAAATTGGCTGGATGCGCCGCCCGTCATAAAGAGTACGCTGTAGCCTTCCGGAATATTCAGAAGCTCCTTGATGTTGGCGATGCACTCTTCGTGGATCGCGGAATATTCCTTGCCGCGATGGCTCATTTCCATGATCGACATGCCCGTGCCTTGATAATCCAAAAGCTCGGCTTGTGCTTCTTTGAGTACTTCTTCCGGCAAGATGGCCGGTCCGGCTGAAAAGTTATATGCTCTCATGGTTTGGTTTCCCTTGGTTGATTAAAACTTAATGAAGCGCAGAAACTAGCAATTCGCCTAAATGGTTAAAACCATGAAATACACCAAACCGCTTAAAAACAGATGGTACAGCAAGAGAATCTTCGGACATATTTATATGATTAGTCATATATTATACCCTATAAAAGGGATCATTTGGGTATAAATATATGATAAACGGATATTTTAAAGTATGATTGGTTACCCTAAATAGATCCTTCATCGTGCATTTTTTCTCCCCATTTCTCGATCCGTCGCTACAATCGTTGCATGAACTTTGACTTAAAAATTATGAACGGGCGGGTTTATGACGGAAGTGGGCAAGACGCTGTTTCGTGCGACCTCGGCATCAACGGCGGCACCATCGACTCTCTAGGCGACCTCTCCGCTGCCCACGCAAAAACCACCATCGATGCCACCGACCGCATCGTCTGCCCCGGCTTCATCGACGCCCACTCCCATTCCGACACCTACCTCTTGCTCGAACCCTCCGCCGCCTCGAAGATTTACCAAGGCATCACCACCGAGATTTGCGGAAACTGCGGCGCCTCCGCGGCCCCCCTTAACGGCGACTATAAAATACCCGCCGACTGGCTCGATAAGGACTACTCTCAGATTGGGCAGGCTGGAAAGCCCCACACACCTGTGGAGCAGACTTTCCAGTCTGCTCAACCGCCGTGGAGCACGGTCGCCGACTATCGCGAGCGCTTTGCCGAAGCCCAACCCGCCATCAACATGGCCCTGCTCGTTGGCCACAACACCCTGCACGCCGGAATCTGTGGCTACGAACCCCGAGCCGGAACCCCCGAAGAGATGAAGGGCATGAAGCAGGCCTTGGAGCAAGCGCTCGACGAAGGCGCCATTGGCCTAAGCTCCGGTCTCGCCTATCCGCCGGGCTCTGCCGTTCCGCGCGAGGAAATTATCGAACTGGCCCGAATCGTCGCCCAGCGCGGTGGCCTCTATACCACCCACATGCGAAGCGAATCCGATCAGTTGCTCGAATCGATCGACGAGGCCATCGACATTGCCGAGCGTTCCGGCGCGCGCCTGCAAATCTCCCACCTCAAGGCCTCCGGTTCCGACAATTGGAACAAGCTTGGTGCCGCCCT
>JAUXGY010000409.1 GCA_030621805.1 Kiritimatiellales bacterium
AGTCGATTCGAACAAGAATCCTGTCGGCCTTGTCGGAGGGCGTTCTCAACAGCAGTCAACTTGCCAAGGCTTTGGGACACAAAGGGGTTTCCGGTAAATTGAAGATGCGGATTAAAGAATTGCTGGGCCAAGGCCTTATTGAAATGACCATTCCAGAAAAACCGACTAGCCGGTTGCAGAAATATCGGCTGGTGAAACCGGACTCGAACCATGAATGATATTCTAGACATTTTCAAAGCCCTTGCAGATGAGGGACGGTTGCGGATTCTTCGGTCGATCGATCAGGCGGAGCTTTCCGTGGCGGAGCTGGTGCAGGCGCTGGAAATGCCACAGTCGACCGTGAGCCGCCACCTTAAGCCGATGCGCGAGGCGGGGCTGGTGGCGTCGCGCCGCGAGGGTACATCGGTCTTCTATAACCGGGGTACGCTCTTTCATGATAGTGCCTTTACGCAGATCCTTAATGAACGGCTTAAGGAAATTCCGGTGGCCCATCGCGATGCGGCGGCGGTCGAACGCGTGCTGGATCTGCGGCGGAAGAAGAGCCGTGCCTTTTTTGATGAGATGGCCGGGCACTATGGCACCCTGACCGAACCTGGGGGTGGCTGGCAGGCTCTGGCCGCCGGTCTGGCGGCGGGGTTTGCCGGAAAAGCGGTGGCCGATCTCGGCTGTGGAGAGGGCCACCTTGCGTTGCTGCTCGCGCGTTTTGCTGAGCGGGTGATTGCGTTCGACCAATCTGAAAAAATGCTCAAGCTCGTGGAGGAGAAGGCGGTGGAGCAGGGCGTTGGCGCTCAACTCGAATTACTGGCTGGAAGTCTGGAAAATCTGGATCTGGCCGGTGCCGAACTCGACGCAATATTTTTGAGCCAATCCCTGCATCACACCTCGAGTCCGAAAGAGGTGGTCTGTGCCGCTTCTGCAGGGCTAAAAGTGGGGGGGCAACTAATCATCCTCGACCTCGTCCGCCACGAGCACGAATGGGCGCGCGAGGAGTGGGCCGACCAATGGCTCGGATTCGATCCGCTCGAAATCCGCGAATGGTTGAAAGGCGCGGGAATTAAACCGCAAGTGGTCGATTCCCTCCCCGGATCAACGCCTGATCTGTCGGTACTCATGGTGGTGGGAGAAAAATCTAGAAACTAAAACTTAAAATCTGAAACTTGAAAAAGGAGACATTCAAATGGCTGGAAAAAAGAAAGTTGCAAAAAAGAAAAATGAGTATGTGATTGCCGATATCTCGCTGGCGGCATTTGGGCGCAAGGAGATGGAGCTTGCAGAATATGAAATGCCGGGACTGATGGCACTGCGCGAAAAATATGGAAAGGAAAAGCCGCTCAAGGGTGCTCGTATTACCGGGTCGCTCCACATGACAATCCAGACGGCGATGCTGATTGAAACCCTGCAGGCTCTCGGCGCGAAAGTGCGTTGGGCGAGCTGCAACATATACTCCACGCAGGATCATGCCGCCGCCGTGATCGCCAAGAGCGGAACCCCCGTGTTTGCCGTGAAGGGCGAGACGCTGGAGGAATATTGGGAATATACCGATCGTATCCTCGACTGGGGTAATGGCAAGGGACCGAACGTTATTCTCGACGACGGCGGCGACGCCACCATGTTTGTTCAGCTCGGTGTGAAAGCTGAAACGGATCCTTCCATCCTCGACCGGAAGCCGGAGAGCGTTGAAGAGGGCGTGCTTTATGCCCAGCTTAAGAAAGCGCTGAAAAAAGACCCGACTCGTTTCTCGCGTATTGCGAAGGGAATCCTCGGTGTTTCGGAAGAAACCACCACGGGCGTCCACCGCCTCTACCAGCTACACGCCAAGGGTGAACTGCTTTTCCCTGCGTTCAACGTTAACGACTCCGTTACTAAATCCAAATTCGACAACCTCTACGGCTGTCGCCACTCGCTGGTCGACTCCATCATGCGTGCGACCGACGTGATGCTCTCCGGCAAGGTGGCCGTGGTGGCGGGCTATGGCGATGTCGGCAAGGGCTGCGCCCAGTCGCTCGTAGGGCAGGGTGCCCGCGTGGTGGTTACCGAGATCGACCCGATCTGCGCATTGCAGGCCGCAATGGAAGGGTATGAAGTGGTGAATATGGATGACGCCTGCCTCATCGGCGACGTCTTCGTGACCACCACCGGTTGCTGCGACGTAATCACCGAGCGCCACATGAAGAAGATGAAGGATATGGCGATCGTCTGCAATATTGGCCATTTTGACTCCGAGATCCAGGTGGAGAAGATGAAGAAATACAAGTGGACGAACATTAAGCCACAGGTCGACAAGATTACCTACCCCAATGGCAGCA
>JAUXGY010000141.1 GCA_030621805.1 Kiritimatiellales bacterium
ATCCGTTTATCATATAAATAAGGAGTAGATTATGGGTGGTGAAAATAGACATAAAATTGGGCCTTTGCTGAAGTCGGAACGTATTAAGGCGGGGATCACGCAACGGGATGTGGTGCTGAAATCGGGGATCACGCAGTCGACCATCAGCCGATTTGAACGCGGCGATTCCAACTTTCGCATCGGCACGTTGGAGGGCTACATCGATGTGCTGGGCAAAAAGCTAAACTTGATTGCGAAAGATGCCGAACTCTTTCACTACACCGCGCAAGTCCAGTCCGTTTATGATGGCGATACCTGCCGGGTGGACATTGATCTGGGATTGGGTATTTGGATCCGCAACGAAAAGCTGCGGCTCGTGCGTATCAATGCGCCTGAAATGACGGGGTCCGACAAGGCGCTTGGCATCGCTTCCCGCGACTTTCTGCGCGAGCTGATCGACGGGAAAGAAATCATTATTGAAACGCTGAAGGACCAGCGCGGAAAGTATGGCCGCTATCTCGCCGAAATATGGATTCAGCAGGGAGAATGCTGGGTGAATATCAATGATGCCCTTGTCGCTGCCGATCACGCGATTTATCAGGAGTATTGAAGAGGTTGTAGCTGGGATCGGTGATCCCGAATTTGGTGGAGCAGGCTTTTCGTGCGGAACGGGATCGCCGATCCCGTCTACAGCTTCGTGCTGAGGCCTTTGATAAATTTTTTCAGGACCTGCTCGGGGCATTTGCGGAAGTTGCGATGTTCGGGACGGCGAAAAAAGGCGCTGAGTTCCGATTTGGTCACGGTGAATTCAACGCGCTGGAAGATGGCGACCATATCGTCGGCCTGAAGTTCGAGAGCGATTCTTAGTTTTTTTAGGATTTCATTGATGGAGAGAAACTCCAAAGGTTCCGGCATTTTTCCAGAAGGATGCGGGCCGCGTTTATCGATGATGAGGCCGTCGAGAAAACGACAGAGCAGGGCGGGGGAGAGTTCGACATAACCGGATTCATCCTCGCGCTTTAGCCAATTGATAACTTCCTCTGCCGACGTCTTTCGTCCGGCGTGCGAAAGCATCTCCGCGATTTTCGTGTCGTTCACATTCAGGGCGTAGCGCAACCGGCGCAGGGTGTCGTTGTGGGTCATGATTGATCTTCTTTCTGTTGGCGTGCTTTACGGATGAGGTTCATGGCTTTGAAACTAATGAGCTTTTTGGTGTTTTCGTCCCAGAGGTGAATGCGAAGCGATTTAAAGCTTTTCCTAAGGCCGAGAGGTTCAATGTGCTGCATTTTTTGAATAGCATCGTGGCAAGCTTGCAGGTTGTAGTTGGGAATGCCGGGGTTGAGGTGGTGAATATGGTGGAGGCCAATGTTTCCGCTGAACCATTGAGCAATCTTGGGTAGCTTGTAGTATGAGCTTCCTTCGAGTGCCGCTTTAAGCGAATCGCGAACATCGTTACGCGCCCAGTAGACTTCTTCGTATTGATGCTGCACATAGAACAGCCATATGCCGAGTGTGGCGGCCAGGATGGTGACTGGAATCTGAATCAGCAGGTAGGTCGCATATCCAATGGTCTGGCCTGCGAGCAGTAGCAACAGGAGCAATGCGAGGTTGGTGATGTAGACGCTGAGCCGCCCTTTGTGCTGGATGCCTTTCTGTGAAAACCGGTGAAAGACGAGGAATACATACGAAGGCCCAACGCCAAACATAAAGAGCGGGTGCCGAAAGATGCGATAGATGATTCGTCTTAATTTTGGTGCGGTGATGTATTCCTCAACCGTCAAGGTCCAGATGTCGCCCACGCCGCGTTTGTCCAAGTTTCCGGCCGTGGCATGATGGCTAATGTGCGCAGCACCCCAGTCGCGGAAAGGGGTGGAGACGAGAATGCCGGTTATGTATCCAACGAGCCTGTTTGCCCATTTTGATTTAAAATACGACGAGTGGCAGCAGTCGTGAAAAACAATGAAGACCCGAACTAGAAACGGTCCGGCGAGGAGCATGGACACCACCCCGATCCAATTGGGTAATTCTGTTTTAAAGGAATAGATCGCGAGAGCCCATAGACCAAAATAAGGGATCAAGGTATTGACGATCTGCCAGATTCCCTTGCTACGGCTCGGGGTTGTAAAGTTTAGGATCACCCGGTTGAGTACCTGCCGGGTTATCGGCTCATTGGTTGTGTTTTCAGCCATACTGATATTCATCCTTTTTGTGCGGCGTTTAACCTACCCGAAACCGATGGAGTGGCGAGCCTATATAGTAGAAAATAGCCGATGCCTCATTCTTTTTTCGCTTTGCCTATCCCGGGGTTTCCGCTTAACTCTGCCGCTTTTACTAATGGGAATTTTTAATGTTCGAAAACCTATCGTCTGCCTTGCAGAAAACATTCAAGAACCTTCGCGGCTACGGAAAGCTGAGCGAGAAGAACGTGAAGGATGCCCTGCGCGAGGTGCGCCTCGCGCTGCTGGAGGCGGATGTGAACTTTCGCGTGGCCCGCGATTTCGTGGCGCGCGTGCAGGAATCCTGCTTGGGCGAGGAGGTGCTCGATAGTGTCACCCCGGGCCAGCAGATCATTAAACGGGTAAACGATGAACTCGTTGACCTCTTTGGCGGTGCGCATAAGGAATTTGATCTGACCGGAAACCCGGCATCGGTCATGCTGATGGGTTTGCACGGCTCAGGAAAAACCACTACAGCGGGAAAGCTGGCCAATCGCTGGAAAAAGTCGGGCCGCCGCGTACTCCTCGTTGCGTGCGATATCCGTCGACCAGCCGCCGTCGAACAACTTTCAATTCTGGCAAAGCAGGTCGGCGTGGAGATCCTTAAGCCGGAGCCGTCCGAGACCGTCCCGATGCTCGGCAAGCGCGCGGCAAAGTTTACTAAGGAGGGGAAATACGACGTGGTGATTTACGACACCGGCGGGCGCTTCCAAGTGGATGACGAACTCGTGGCTGAATTAAAACAGTTCAGGGCCTGGACTGAACCGCGTAATACGGTGCTCGTGCTCGATGCCGCGATTGGGCAGGAATCCGTCAACGTCGCAGAGGCCTTTCGCGAGGCGGTCGGACTGACCGGCCTGATCCTGACGAAGCTCGATGGCGATGCGCGGGGTGGGGCGGCCCTTTCTGTCCACGCCGTGACGGGCTGCCCGATCCTGATGACGGGGAGTGGTGAAAAAATGGACGATCTAACCCCGTTCTATCCCGACCGCATGGCCTCGCGTATTCTTGGAAAGGGCGATGTCGTTAGCTTTGTGGAAAAGGCGCAGGGCTTGGTGGACGAAAAGGAAGCCATGAAAATGCAGGAGAAGCTGGCCAATAACCAACTCGACCTCGAAGACTTCCTTTCACAGATCAAGCAGATGAAAAAACTCGGTTCGATGGAGAATATTTTCGACATGATGCCGGGCGACGCGATGAAGATGTCGACCCAGCAAAAACAGGCAGCGGCCAAGGCTTCAGAGATCGAAATGAGGAAATTCGAATCGATCATTCAAAGCATGACGCCCTGGGAGCGGCGGCACCCCAAACAGCTCGACCGAAGCCGTCGGCTACGCATTGCAGCCGGGTGCGGACGGAAGCTCGCGGATGTAAATCAGCTGCTGAAGCGCTTTGAGCAGACGAGCAAAATGGGAAAGCAGTTCAAAAAGATGGAAAAAAGGTTGCTACGCTTCAAAAAGTTGACTAGAAAGTAGCGCTTTTACCGGAAAGGTAGAGATTTATAGATATGGAGAAAATACACTATGGCAGTTAAGATTAGACTACGCAGAATGGGCGCGAAAAACGCCGCTTTTTATCGAGTGATTGTTCAGGACGGACGCCGTGCGCCAACCGGACGTTTCATCGAAACCCTCGGTTGGTACGACCCCACGCAGGAAGGGATCAACTTTTCGCTTAACCTTGATCGGGCCGACTACTGGCTGGGCAATGGCGCACAACCGTCAGACACCGCCGCCAGCCTGATCAAGAAAGCCCGCACCCTGCCGGTTGAACAAGCCGTTTCCGGCGAAGTGACCGAAGAGGAAATTCCGGTTGAAGCCGTCGAGGCGGAAGAAGCTGCCGAAGAGGTTGTTTCCGAGGAAGAAGTTCCTACGGAAAAGGAAGAAACCAAGGAGCCAGTCGCCGAAGTGGTTGCTGAGGAAGCTCCGGCCGCAGAAGCCGAAACCGAAGAAAAATCTTAGTCTATGAAAGCGATACTTGAAAGCATTGCAAAGTCGCTGGTCGATGCGCCCAATGAGGTGCAGATCACCGAGATCGATGGCGAAAAAACGGTCATCTTCGAATTGCGTTGCAATGCAAAGGACATCGGTAAGATCATAGGAAAAAGCGGTAAAACAGTAGGAGCCATGCGCACCCTCCTGAACTCCATCGCTGCCAAGCAAGGCCGCAAAGCTATGCTCGAAGTGGTCGACTAGAAAGAGTTCAAGCTTCGAACTCACGAAAAGAGCGCGCCATTCGGCCGCTCTTTTCTTTTACATGGGGCAGTCTTTCTCGTCTGTCCAGAACAGATGGAACGTCCGCGCCACATAGACCGAATGAACACACCGCTTAAAATTGATATCATCACGCTCTTCCCGCAGATGCTCAGCGGCTTCCTGCAAGAAAGCATGATGAAGCGTGCATCAGCCGCTAGACGGGTAGAGTTCAATGCCATTAACCTGCGCGATTTTACGACCGATAAACATAACACCACCGACGACCGGCCGTTCGGTGGAGGTCCTGGTATGGTGATGAAACCCGAACCCATGTTTGCCGCCGTCGATTCTGTTAAGACCACCGAAAGCCACATCATCCTGATGACGCCCCAGGGAAAACCCTTTAAACAAGCCAAAGCGCGGCAATTGGCCGATACCTACAACCACCTGATCTTTATTTGCGGCCACTATGAAGGGGTAGACGAACGTATCCGTGAAGCACTTGTTGATGAAGAAATCTCTATAGGCGACTATGTACTCACCAATGGTGCGCTTTCTGCCGCAGTCGTAATTGATGCCGTTGTGCGCCTGCGGCCCGGCGTACTCGGAGGAGGAGAGGTGGCCATCGAAGACGAATCATTTTCCTCGGGACTGCTTGAATATCCGCAATATACGCGCCCTCCTGAATTCCAAGGCATGAAAGCTCCCGAAATCCTCTTTAGCGGCGACCACGGAAAGATTGCCCAGTGGCGCTACGAGCAAGCCTTAAAGCGAACGGCGGAGCGCCGTTCCGACCTGCTCGGCGACACCCGTGAAAATGGAGAAAACAACCCTTGACCGAGAAACGAAGTTGACTATTATCAAGCGCTTCTCAAACCAAAGACAACAGAGAGAGATTTATGAATACGATAGAAAAAATTAGACAGGAACAGGCCACTCAGGATCGCCATCCAGATTTCGTGATCGGAGATACCGTTCTCATCCACTACAAGATTAAAGAAGGTGGAAAGGAACGGGTGCAGCTCTTTTCTGGAACAGTCATCGCCCGCAAGGGAGCTGGCGTCACTGAATCCATCACCGTCCGCCGCATCTCCTATGGAGAGGGTGTCGAGCGCGTGTTCCCACTAAACAGCCCGAACATCGACAAGATCGAAATCGAGCGTCACGGCAAGGTTCGCCGCGCCAAGCTCTACTACCTACGCGATCTTGCTGGTAAGAAAGCCCGCATCAAAGAACGCCGCGTGTAAGGCATTTT
>JAUXGY010000001.1 GCA_030621805.1 Kiritimatiellales bacterium
AAGGCCAACTTCCCGGTGCGTATTGCCTTTAAGGTGACGGCAAAGGTCGACAGCCGAACGATTCTGGACCGTATGGGCGCCGACACGCTCCTCGGAAAAGGCGATCTACTGTTCCTTCCTCCCGGATCAGACAAGCTGATTCGCTCGCAGGGGGCATTCGCCAGCGACGAAGAGATCAAGCGGGTCACCAACTTCTGCAAGGAGCAGGGCAAGCCCGAGTTCATTGCCGAGATCCATGAGAAGATCGAGAAGAAGGATACCGATCTGCCCGATATGGACAGCGGCGAGGATGACGAGATTCTCGAACAGGCGATTGAGGTGATCCGCCAAACCAAGCGCGCCTCCACCTCGTCGCTCCAGCGGCGGTTGCGCATCGGCTACACCCGCGCCGCGCGGGTAATGGACCTGCTCGAAGAGCGCGGTATGATCGGTCCGCCCGACGGCGCCGGTCCCCGAGAAATATTGATCGACCTTGACGGGGAGATTCCCCAGAACCCAGGAGTGGAAAACGATGCAACAGACTAGCTTGAATATTGGAACCATTGGGCAAAAGCTCGAAACGGCCCGCCAAGCCAAAGGCGTGAGCGTCTCCGAGGCGGGGCGCTCCACCAAGATCCTTTCCAAGTTTATCGAGGCGATGGAGTGCGACGATTTTGGCGTCCTCTCCGCCCCGGTCTATGCCAAGAGCTTTATCCGGATGTATGCCAAGTATCTGGGGATCGAGTCTCAACCGCTGGTCGACGAATATGTGGAGCAGCATGCTCCCAAAGGCAAGCAGCTGTTGGCCGATGAGGTCCGCCAGAACCTTACCCAGGTCGATCAGGTTGCAGCGGAACTCCCGAAGCCGACCACAGGGGGTGAAAAACAGGTCTTCGGTGGGGTCAACCAAGCTATTTCCAACCTTTCCGGGAGCAGAGTTCCCACAAAGACCTGGGCGATTGGTGGAGCGGGCGTGCTGTTTTTGCTCATCATCCTCTTCGCCGTCAAGAGTTGTGTTTCCGACGATGAAACCGTCCCGGCGGCCGGCGGCGCAGCGTCGGTCGGCCAGCGGCAGTTGTTGAGTGAGGGCATGCCGGATGCCTATCTCGTGAAACCCGGCGAAATCAAAGTGGATCAATAGCAGCATCCTATGAAAAGCCTTCCGAACCACCTAACCATTAGCCGCTTTTGGATGACCGCCGTAATGATGGTCTGCATGAGCATCGACTTTCCCTATGCCCGCATCGCCGCGCTGACGATCTTTATCATCGCCAGCATAACCGATGCGCTCGACGGCTACCTCGCCCGTAATTTCTTTGGCTGCACCTCCTTCGGCAAGCTCATGGATCCGCTGGCCGACAAGGTGCTCGTCTGCGCCGCCTTCATCGGCTTCGTCGAACTTGATAGCCTGCGTGCGTGGATGGTGGTGCTGATTATCGCCCGCGAATTTATGGTAACCGGCATGCGCCTGCTGATGATTGAAAAAGGGATTGTGATGCCCGCCGGCCCGTGGGGCAAGGTCAAGACCACCGTGCAGATGCTCGTTATTTGCCTACTCTTCTTCGGGCTGATCTGGAAGCAAAGCTGGCTCCCGGCTCCGGGGAGCTCGTTTGCTTGGTGGCTCGGGCTCTCTGCCGCGCTGGTCACCGCCTGGTCCGGCATGGTCTACTTCTGGCAACAGCGCCACATCATTTGGGAAAAGGAAGACGCGTAAAAGTATGTAGTTCCGCCTTTAGGCGGCCAGTCCGCAAAGCCGCCTAAAGGCGGGACTACATACCGCTTCAAGGGATTTATTATGGGACGCGAGAATGTTGATAACTGGCATGTAAAAAAGTGCGCCAAGGCGTGCGATGGCTGCGAAGAGGAGTTCCAAGACAAGCAGGTGCTCTACTCCCACCTCCGTTTCGACGAAGGTGAATATACACGGAAAGACTTCTGTAAAAAATGCCGAGAGGGGGACGGTTCTGCGCTGAGTACGTGGCAGACGCTCTTCATCGTCCCGCCGCCCCCGGCGGAAGAGGTCGTGAAAAAGGAAAACGCTGAATCGCTCCTACGTAAGCTACTGGCCAAGGAAAATGACGAAGACCTCAACGCCATATTCATCCTGACCGTCATGCTTGAACGCAAAAAAATCCTCGTCGAGCGCGATACCCAAAAGATGGAAGACGGTCGCAAGCTGCGTATCTACGAGCACAAGAAAACCGGCGAAAGCTTTATGGTCATCGATCCCGAACTCAAGCTCAACGAACTCGAACACGTCCAAGACGAAGTCGTCGTTCTCCTCGGCGGTCAGCCCCGCAACGCCCCACAAGAACCCGCCGATTAAAGAGAAGGTGCCAGCGAGGCTTCGTAGCAGAATTTTACAAAATAATTATGGACAAAATAATTCGGTGCGGACGGGGTTAAAAAAAATCATTTTGTCCCTAATCATTTTGTCGAACATCTTCCTGCAGAGCTGATTTAGAAACAAATACCCTGGAGAATAACAATGGAACGGACCGTTTTGATTACCGGCGCAACGCGCGGCATCGGGCGCGAGCTCGCGAAGCAATTGACGGAGCTTGGATTCCGCGTGTTTGCAACCGGGCGCGATGTGGAACTTTTGGAATCGCTGAAGGCGGAGGCGGGGTGCCTCGGGGCGGTGGCCGACCTGTCCGATCCGGAGCAGGTGGTTGGGCTCTACGCACAAGCCAAGAAGGTGCTGGGAACGGTTGATGTTTTAGTTAACAACGCCGGGTTGAACCACATCAAGGCACCCGTGGTGGAGATTGGTCTGGACGACTGGGAACTGCAATATGCCGTGAATCTGCGCGCACCCTTCCTGCTTTCTCGCGAAGCCTTGCGCGATATGGCTGAGCGCAAGCGCGGACATATCCTTAACGTCATCAGCACCATCGCTAAAACGTCGTCCCCCAACTATTCCATTTATACCACCATGAAATATGGGCTGATGGGCTTTACCCAATGCCTCATCAAAGAGGCGCGGGAAACCAACGTGAAAGTCACCGCGGTCTATCCCGGCGGCACCGACACCGACTTCCGCCCCGAGGTGCGCCCTGAATATCTCCGCGCCGAGTCCGCTGCGAAAATGATCGTCCACTGCATCACCGCACCCGACGACGTAGTCGTCCACGACCTTACCTACCGGCCGCTGGTGGAAAGCAATTTCTAGGGAAAGGCTCTGGGTTTTAGGTAAGGTCGCTAAAGTTCTGTGGCAAAGCCCATGTCTACTACTCGAAACTCGACTGGCATCATGACGACTATTGGTGTGCCGAAAACCCAAGGCGAAATTGAGAAGGAAGACGAAGGGCAGCTGTAGGTGGGATCGTCGATCCCGCCCGCGTACGCAAAGCAAATAGGGTCTTAGCCGGACGCCCCGGGATCACCGATCCCGGCTGCAACATTCCGCCGTTCGGGATTGTCTGATGTGGTTTAGGTCCATGTCTTGAAGCAATGCCGACAATACTTCACATGTAGTTGCTCCATCAGATGCCCCGAAATCCCTGCCACCAAGATTGTTTTTTACACCGTGTTTTTCATGGGGTTGGGTTATGGGGAAGGGGGCGGAAGATACGGGCGATTCCAAATCATCGGCACAAACAAGCCGCCGTCTGGTGCAAGGTCTTGGAATACGGACTACGGGGCATTGCCCCCTTGGCTTCCGCCGCGGGTGCTGACATTATAATGCGCTATCTTCCACTGGCTAGGCGCAGGGCATTGCGGAAGGGGAGACCGGCGGCACGGACTTTCCGTTGGGTCGTTTCGATATCGTATTCCAGCCGCCGCAGGGTGACGGTCTGCGCTTCTAAGTCATAGATCGCATAAGCTGTTTTTGGGTTGCGGTCGCGCGGCTGGCCCACGCTTCCGACGTTGATCAGGTATTGCTGCCCCGGGCAGATATGCAGGGTTTCGTAGAATCCCTTCTCGGTGGTCTTTCCTTTGATGAATGCCAGCGGAACATGGGTGTGGCCAAAGAAGCAGACGGGGTTGAATTGGTTTCGAAAGTTGGCGTCGGCTGCCCGCCGCTTGAAGATGTAGCTCCAGCGGTGCGGGTTGCTTAGCGAGCTGTGGACGAGGGTAAAGCTTTCCACGTCGAGAATCAGCGGAAGGTGACGGAGATATTTTCGGTCGAACGCAGAGAGTTGCTTGCGTGTCCAGCGGATGCTCTTCTGCGCGATCGGCGTGAACAGCTCCATGGATTCGTTGCTGGCGGCAAAATAGTCGTGGTTGCCCTGGACAGTGGCACACTTGAGGTTGCGGACGATCTGGAGGCAGGCTTTCGGATCTGCATTATAGCCCACCACATCGCCGGTACTGGCATAATGCGTTACGCCCTGTTTCTTCGCATCTTCCAGCACTGCATTGAGTGCCTCCAGATTGGCGTGGATATCTCCTAGAATAGCATACTTCATTAAAACGAAATCCCAAATTGTTCATACTGGCTCGTTGCGGGCATCCAGTATATCTGTTCCTTGGTCACATACCGACCGATCCGCGCACCCTTGATGCCATGGAGAAAGTCGACAAGTTCTTGTTCCGCGCCCTCGGCCACCACCTCTACGCATCCATCCGGAAGGTTTCGGACATGGCCCGCCACAGCAAACACTTCCGCAACGCGGCAGACCGCATAACGAAAGCCAACGCTCTGAACCCGGCCGGAAAAGATAATCTTCATCTGTTTCTTGGCACCACCGGAATCCATGCACATGTTATATCGAAAAATGATTTCTCCGCAAAGTTCCAACATAGTAAATCCACTATAGCTGAATTATCTGGATTTGAATTCGATGCAAGGGCAATGTCTATTTCATGAAAACAAGTTTCGAAGAGCGGTATCAAACCGGAAACACACCATGGGATCATGGCATGCCGGATGGCCATCTGATTACGTGGGTCAAGCGGCGGCCAATTGAACCCTGCAAGGTGCTGGATATCGGTTGCGGAACCGGCGAGAATTCCATTTGGCTGGCTCAGCAGGGATTCCACACAACCGGTTGCGATCTTTCAAAAACGGCGATCGAGCAGGCGGAGGGCAAGGCGGCCTTGGTCAAGGTGGATTGCGCCTTCCATATGGCCGACTTTCTGGAAGACCACCTTCCCGGGCTGCCTTTTGGCTTTGCATTCGATCGTGGGTGTTTGCATTGCATCGATGGCGAAGCCGATCGCCGTCGGTTTGCGCAAAACGTGGCCGACTGTTTGACCCAAGCGGGGTTGTGGCTATCGCTGATTGGCAATGCCGATGAATCCGAACGGGAGGTGGGTCCCCCGCAACTCACCGCCGCCGAGGTGGTCGCGGCCGTCGAACCATGCTTCGAAATCCTGTCGCTCGAATCCGGGTATTTTGGATCCGACCAAGACAACCCTCCCCGCGCATGGATTTGCCTTATGCGCAAGCGCGGATAAAACAACTCTGAGATCTAATGCCTTTCCTCCAGATTCGATGCGCGAACTTTGGTTCGTACACACCCTTGGAAAATGACCATCCTCTGCTACAATCCAGTGTTTTCAGACAACCTCTAAACGGACAGGAAGCCTTATGAGCGATACAGCCAAAATCATCTACACGATCACCGACGAAGCCCCGGCCCTTGCCACGCACTCCTTGCTTCCAATCATTAAAGCCTACACCGGTGCGGCGGGCGTGGCGGTGGAGACGCGCGATATCTCTCTGGCCGGTCGCATTCTTGCAAGCTTTTCCGATTACTTGACCGAAGAGCAACGTATCTCTGATGCACTGGCCGAACTGGGTGAACTTGCATTGGCTCCCGAGGCCAACATTATCAAGTTGCCGAACATCAGCGCCTCCGTTCCGCAGATGAATGCCGCGATCAAGGAGCTCCAGTCCAAGGGTTTTGCACTTCCCGACTATCCAGAAACCGCCACCACCGAAGCCGAGCAATCCGCCAAGGCTCGCTACGATAAGATCAAGGGAAGTGCGGTCAATCCCGTGCTCCGCGAGGGCAACTCCGACCGCCGCGCCGCCGTCGCGGTGAAGAAATATGCCCAGGCCCATCCGCACCCCATGGGGGCTTGGAGTGCCGACTCCACGTCGCGTGTATCCAGCATGTCCGGTGGCGACTTCTTCGGCAACGAAAAGTCCGCAACGATCCCCGAAGCCACGGTTGCGAAGATTGAACTCGTTGCCGCCGACGGCACCGTCACGGTTCTTAAGGAAGGCCTTGTGCTTCAGCCCGGCGAAATACTCGACGGCACCTTCATGGACGCTGCGGCCCTCAATACATTCCTTGCGGAGCAGATTGCGGCCTCCAAGGCCAGCGGCATCCTCTTCTCGCTCCACCTGAAGGCGACGATGATGAAGGTCTCGGACCCGATCATTTTTGGACATGCTGTGACGGTCTTCTTCAAGGGCGTCTTCGAAAAACATGCCGACACCATCGCATCCCTTGGCGTCGACGTGAAAAACGGTTTCGGCGATCTCATTGCCAAGATCAAAACCCTGCCTGCCGAGAAACAGGCCGAGATCGAAGTCGATATTGCGGCGGTCTATGAATCCGCCCCCGACATGGCCATGGTGAATTCCGACAAGGGCATCACCAACCTGCACGTGCCGAGCGATATCATCATTGACGCCTCCATGCCTGCTGCGATCCGCACGTCGGGTCAAATGTGGAATAAGATCGGCCAGCTTCAGGATACCAACTTTGTGATTCCCGATCGTTGCTACGCTGGGGTCTATCAAGAGACCGTTGATTTCTGCAAAATCAACGGCGCGTTCGATCCCCGAACGATGGGCACCGTGCCCAATGTTGGGCTCATGGCGCAGAAGGCCGAGGAATACGGATCGCACGATAAAACCTTCGAAATTCCCGCCGCCGGCACGGTCCGAGTGGTGGATGCTGATGGAGGGGTGATCCTCGAACACACCGTTGGAAAGGGCGATATTTGGCGCGCCTGCCAAGCTAAGGATGCTCCGATCCGTGACTGGGTAAAACTCGCCGTAACCCGCGCCCGTGCAACGGGCATACCCGCCATCTTCTGGCTCGATGCCGACCGCGCGCACGACGCCCAACTCATTGAAAAGGTAAAAGTCTATCTCAAGGATCACGACACTGAAGGCCTCGATATTAAGATCATGGAGCCCGCTGCCGCGACCCGCTTCACGCTCGAACGCGCCAAGGCCGGGGAGGACACGATCTCCGTCACCGGCAATGTTCTGCGCGACTACCTGACCGATCTCTTTCCGATCCTTGAGCTAGGCACGAGCGCCAAGATGCTCTCCATCGTTCCGCTGATGAACGGCGGAGGGCTTTTCGAAACCGGTGCCGGCGGTTCTGCTCCGAAGCATGTTCAGCAATTCGAAAAAGAAAACCATCTGCGCTGGGATTCCCTCGGGGAATTCCTTGCCCTCGGCGTATCGCTCGAGCACCTCGCGGCGGTGTTCGGCAACCCCAAGGCCCAGATTCTTGCCGACACGCTCGACGTTGCCACCACCCAATTTCTTGAAGAGAACAAATCACCGTCGCGCAAGGTCAACGAGCTCGATAACCGGGGTAGCCACTTCTATCTCGCGCTCTACTGGGCGCAGGCCCTCGCCGTTCAGGATGCCGACGCTGAACTAAAGGCACGCTTCGCGCCTCTCGCCGAAACCCTGACGTCCAGCGAAGCTAAGATTGTTGACGAACTGGTCAGTGTCCAAGGCACCGCCATGAACCTCGGCGGCTACTACCGTCCCGACGAAGAACTCGCCACCCAGGCCATGCGCCCCAGCCCTACCTTCAATGCCGCCCTTTCCACGTTGTAAACGAGCAGGATTAACACCGTGGAAACCCGCAATGAAAAGGGCTTTATTTTTTGGCTAATTGAACGGCGAGCGAGACAGCTTCTTGCGCGGTGCGAGCGATGTGGATTCCGGGATCGGGTTCGCCGTTGCGGTGGACTTCCCAGGTGCTTAATCCCACGACGGGAACCTTGAGCCGCAGGGCGAAGGCGAGCTCGGAGAGGGTGCCGTATGCGCCGTGGATGGCAATGACGACATCGCACGAGCGCACAAGCAGTGCGTTGCGGTAGGCCCCCAGATCGGTGGGAATGGCAATGTCGATAAACTCGTTGGCGGCGGATTTGTCGGTGCCGGGCAGAATGCCGACGGTGCATCCGCCTTCCGCCTTTGCACCTTCAGCGGCGGCGCGCATCATACCCTCGAGCCCGCCGCAAAAGAGGGTGGCACCCGCCTGTGCAATGCACCGACCCACTTCGATACCGAGCTGGTATTGCTCGGGTGTCGTTACGTGCGGGCCGAGTACGCCGATGTGCAGGGTAGAGTTTTCCATGGTTGAGTCCTTTTCTACGGTTGAGAAGGGCAGAAAGATTGGGTGGCAGAATTATTTTTCCACGAAATCATTCTGCCTACTTTCCTGTTGCTCGTAGATCGGTCCAGTAGGTGAGCAGCTCTTCATTGCGGTGGTGGGCTTTGGCGGAAAGTTTGAAGTAGAGGAAGGCGTCGGGGAAGCCTTTGTGTTGCAGGAAACGTTGGGGTACGCGGCCTTTGGTTTTGTGGAAGCGCAGCTGGTTGCTCATGATGTCCGAAACCTGATAGATGGCTTGCTTGGGGACACGGACATTTCCGCACATACCCTGAAGGTGCTTGTGTACCGCTTCGCGCGCAGCGTCATGCGGAGCGGTGCCAGCTTCGACGAGTTCCTTTGCGAGGAACTCGTGGTATTCGCCAAAGATGAGGGCGAAGAGTAGGGCGGGGTGGACGCGTAGCTCGGCCTTGCGCCAACGATCCATCTGCTCGAGCGTGTGGATCACCCAGTCGTGCCGGGTTTTGTCTTCATCGATCCAGTGGGAGAAGTCGTGAAACATGGGGTGGAGTAGGTCGGTTTTTTCCAGCCAGTGGAACACGGCTTTAGCATGGCCGCAGAAGAAGAGCTTTTGCACCTCCTCATACATGCGCGACGGGGCGGCGAGTGCGAGCTTGTCGGCGTTGCGGCAGATGGAGTCGTAGGCTTCCGGTTCGATCTCGAAGCCGAGGGTTCCAGCAAAGCGCGCTGCGCGGATCATGCGGACGGGGTCTTCGGTGAAGCGTGTGTCGGGATCGCCGATCACACGGATGATCTTTTTTTTCAGATCTTCAAGTCCTCCAGCATAGTCGATGATGGAAAAATTGGCAATGTTGTAGAAGAGGGCGTTGATGGTGAAGTCGCGCCGGAGAGCATCCTGCTCGGGGGTGCCGAATACGTTGTCGCGCATGACCTGGCCATCTTCGCCGGTGCGGAAGATATTGTCGGAATGCTCTCCTTCGTTTTCAGGAACGGGTGCCCGGAAAGTAGCGGTTTCGATGATTTCTCCACGGAAGAGAATGTGGGCGAGCCGGAAGCGGCGGCCAATCAGGCGGCAGTTTCGGAACATCTTGCGGAGTTGTTCGGGGGTGGCATCGGTGGCGATATCGAAATCTTTAGGACGTCGGTCGAGCAGGAGGTCGCGTACGCCGCCGCCAGCAATATACGCAGTATAGCCTTCATCTTTCAGGCGGTACAGAACCTTGATGGCGGCGGAACTAATGTTCCTGCGACTCACATTGTGGTCGGAGCGCTTGAGGAGGATGGGTTCCATGGGCGGGTTAGTCGTCCAGGTGTTCCTCAATCCACCGTAGGATGGCATCGACGATCTTGTTGACCTGCGCCTCGGTGAGTTCCTTGCCTTTCTTGATCCCAAAGAATTGTTCGAGGCTATCGCGGTCATTGCAACCCGTAGCGTGCTGGGCAATGAAAACGGGGTGGCCTTTGGTCGGGGTTTGACGCCCGTCATTCTTTGGGTTTTCCGGGGCGAGGCGCTTATTTACAAAGTCGGTGGCGTGTAGGCGTAGAATATCCATTCCACGCGAGGTGACGTATTCCTGCTCGGGTTCACCGAGAACGAATTTGTCAAGCCGTCCATCCTTCGCCAGTTTCTTTTTGAGAGCTGTCCAATCCTTGCCTGATAATTTTGCCACAACTAATTCCTCATCCTAAGGGTTCCTACATAACTGAAGAGAGTCTAGGCTACCTAGAGGAGTTGCGCAAGCCCTAGCTAGCGAAAAATACTAGATTTATATATGGAGCCATCCCAGTGTCGATATGGGGTTTAAATCCTTTTCATGGATGAGCTCGCGCATTTCGGAATGCCCAATGATTTCATGGAGTGTTCCGTGGTCGGCGATGCGTCCGTTTTTCATCAATACAATCTGGTCGCTGAGCTGCAGGATTTTGGAGAGGTCGAGTAGGGGCTCGATTCCGGTAAATTCGATCACCTGTTGCTCGGTGTAGGGCGTTTTTCCAGTAGGGTTTCCTTTGCCGGTATGCAGGTGTTTAAGCACGAACCAGTGTGGGCTTCATCAAGCTTTTCTTTATTTACAACCCCCTTTGTAATGCCTTGTTTGTGATTACTTTGCGCCGCTCAGTGCGACTTGTATGGGGCTAAAACAACGGGTTTTCTATTTAGATTTTATATAAATTAGGCAGAGCTAACTTTCGCGTATACGTAAAAACCCTTTAAAAAGTGATGGATATAGTCATGTATACTGAGTCGCTCAAAAAAACACAATTTACACAGATACTTGATCATCATACTCTCGTCTATAGGTGGGCAACAGGTTTCAGTAGTGGCCTTAGATGCATACGGGTGTTTTGATTATGGGCAGGTTTTCAACGATAATACCGAATATTGAATACTGGAAAGAGAATATTCCATGTCAAAATGCGTGCCCGGTTCATACGGATGCGCGGGGCTATGTTCGGGCGATTGCCGATGGTGATTTTGAAAAAGCCTATCTGATTGCCCGTGGGCCAAACCCGCTCGCTTCGGTCTGTGGTCGAGTCTGCGCCGCTCCGTGCGAAGCTTCCTGCCGCCGCGGCAAGATTGATGATCCGATTTCCATCCGCGGCCTCAAGCGCTATGTCACCACCCAATATGGCTCCGAAGCCAATCCCGAGGGTGGCCTGTTTGACTACTTAAAGGAAAAGCTACAGGAGCGGCAGTGCGAAGGGGTTGAAGAACTGCGCAACTATATTGATGGCTATGACGGCTCGGGAGCGAAGGTGGCGATCATCGGATCGGGGCCGGCCGGATTGGCCTGCGCGCACGACCTCGCGTTGATGGGCTTCAAGCCGACCATTTTTGAATTAGAATCCGTTGCCGCCGGTATGCTCTATGTCGGCATCCCGGAATACCGTCTGCCGCGCGACCTCATTCGCGCGGAAGTCGGCGTGGTGGAATCGCTCGGGGTTGAGATTAAATGCAACACCTGCATCGGAGAGGATATCACGCTCGACCAGCTACTGGCGGATCATCAGGCTGTCGTGCTGGCGGTGGGGGCGAAGAAAAGCCGCGCACTTCCCATCCCCGGAGCGGAAGGCCCCGGCGTGTTGGCGGGGATCGATTTCCTGCGCGACGTGGCGTTGGGGCGGTCGGTGACGATCGGCAAAAAGATTATCGTGATCGGCGGCGGCAATGTTTCCTACGATGTGGCGCGCAGCGCGTGGCGCAAGAAGGGTGAGGAGATTGAACCGAACCCCGCACGGTTTGTTGGCGAGGATGTTTCTCGCGTGGCGATCCACGAGGGCGACCACGCCGAAGTCCACCTCTGCTGTCTCGAAAGCCGCGAGCAAATGCTGGCCGACGATATTGAAGTGGAGGAGGCCGAGGAGGAGGGCGTGGTTCGCCATAACAGCATTGGTCCGCAGGAGGTTTTGCGCGATGCCGATGGCCGGATTACCGGAATGCGCTTTTCCAAGGTGATTAGCCTCTTTGATGAATCCGGGCGTTTCAGTCCTACCTTCGACCATGACCAAGCGGAAATTATCGAGTGCGATACGGTACTCGTTTCTATCGGCCAAATGTGCGACCTCAGTTTTCTCAGCGATCATCATGGCGTGGAGTTGAATGAACGCAACTATCCCGCCCACGACCCCGAAACCTTTATGACCTCCGCCGATGGAATCTTTGTGGCGGGCGATCTACAAACCGGGCCGCGTTTGATTATTGATGCCGTGGCCTCGGGCAAAAAGTGTGCGCGTGGAATCTATCAGCATTTGACGGGCAAGGCGGTCGATACCGAGAGCCAGCAACGCCACTTTGAGCTGGAGGACTATTCCCGCGAAATCGGCTACGAAGCCATCGGACGTTCGGAGATTGCCACGTTGCATCCGGAGGAGCGCCGCAGTTTTTCTAAGATTGTCGAACTCGGCTTTCAAGAGGACGAGGCTACGCTCGAAGCCTCGCGCTGTCTCGACTGCGGCGTGAATACCATTTTTGACGGCGAGCGCTGCATCCTGTGCGGCGGCTGTGCGGATGTCTGCCCTGAGCTCTGCCTGCGGTTGACCTCCGTCGATCAGCTCGATCTTTCAGGCGATGAATTAAAGGCGGTATTGGCGGACTGCGCCGAGGGCGTGGATTTGGCTGAGTGCTCGGTAATTATTAAGGATGAAGACCGGTGCATTCGTTGCGCCTCCTGCGCGGAGCGGTGTCCGGTCGGCGCGGTTTCGATGGAGCAGTTTTGCTACCGCGACGAAGTGAAGCCGGAATGTGCATTGGCAATAGGGGAGAAATAACATGGATTCAGAAGAAAAAAAAAGCGATTCGGGCGATCGCCGGGATTTTGTGGGTAAGTGCGCTGCAGGGGCTTTTGTGGGAGCGGTTGGTCTTGCGGCGGCCGGTTCGTTGTGCGGGCTAAAACCTTCCGTGCTGCCCGATCCGTCGGAGCAGTTTAAGATTGGTTCCGGGCAGGATTTTCCGGTCGGTTCGGTGAAGGTGTTTGAGAAGGAAAACGTCGCGGTTTTCAGCGAGCCGGACGGGCTATACGCCATCTCGCTGGTCTGCACGCACCTCGGTTGCATCGTCAGTTTGAACGCCAAGGAGGGTCAGTTCGACTGTCCGTGCCACGGCTCCCGGTTTACCCTCAAAGGGAAGGTCACGAGGGCGCCAGCCCCGAAGCCGCTACCTTGGTTTAAGATCACGGCGCAGCCGAGCGGCGCGTTGATGGTTGATAAGGGTATTTCCGTTGAGAGCGGAACGAAGGTGGTGGTATGAGCGACCCGAACAATAAACCCGGACTGCTCCAAGTTCTGGAAAACCTAAAGAACCTGCCTGCCAATGCGAAGGCGAGCTTCAGCCGCCGTGGCCCGGCGGATGGAAGCCGCCGAACCCGCGCGCAGACGGTATTCAACAATGTCTTCATGCACATTCACACGGTGCGCATTCACCGCTGGTCACTCAAGCCGACCTTTACGTTTGGCCTCGGAGTCGCTTCGGCGGCCTCGTTCATCATTTTGGCCGTGACGGGCATTGCATTGATGATCTACTACGAACCCTCGACGACCGGCGCATACGAATCGGTTAAGAATATTACCTTCGTGGTGCCGGGCGGGCGGCTGATCCGCAACGTGCATCGCTGGGCGGCCTATATGATGGTCGTGACGGTTTTCCTTCACATGATCCGCGTGTTCTATACGAACTCCTATAAGAAGCCGCGCGAGTTTAACTGGGTGCTCGGCGTGATTCTTTTTGTCCTCACGCTGGCGCTGTCGTTCACGGGCTATTGCCTGCCGTGGGACCAGTTGGCCTACTGGGCGATCACCATCGGCGCGAACATTGCCGGTAGCCCGGTCGAGGTGACCGATGCGCTGGGCGTGACGCACCTCGTCGATGTTGGCGCGATGCAGAAGGAACTGATGCTCGGCTCCAAGTTTGTTGGCGGCCCCGCGCTGCTCCGTTTCTATTGGGCGCATTGCATCCTGCTTCCGGTCGCAATGATCGTGCTGATTCTTGCCCACGTTTGGCGTGTGCGCAAGGATGGCGGCCTGTCGCGCCCGAGCGACATTACCGACGAAGATTTAAAGGGGACACCGATCGAAGAGTTGGCGGAAGAAGCCTTCTCTGAAAAGTCGCGCAAGAGCTATGGCCTGATGTGCGTTGTGCGCAACAAAACGGCGGCGGTGGATCGCGGCCCCGAGCGCACCGTTATGAGCTGGCCGCATCTGTTCAATGCCGAGATGCTCATCTTTGCCGTGCTTCTGGTCGTTCTGTTGATTCTCGGTTTGCTGGTCGATGCGCCGCTAAAAGAACTGGCGAATCCATCGGTTCCCGAGAACCCGGCGAAAGCGCCGTGGTACTTCCTCGCGATGCAGGAAATCATCTCCTACTCAGCCTTCTGTGGCGGCATGGTGATGCCCGGTTTGACGGTGGTTTTCCTAATGGGTATTCCGTTTCTTGATCGCGAAGAGGGCGACTCTGGTCGCTGGTTCGTCGGAGACGGCGTCAAGCGCACCACGATCAAAACAACCATCGTTTCCTCCATTGTGATAATCGGCATGCTGGCGTTCACCGTCACGTTCGGTTGGTTGCGCAACTGGTTCCCAGACATTAACCAGATATGGATCACGATCGTGAACCCCGGAACGGTACTGATGAGCTTTTTTGTGGTGATTGCTTTCGCGGTCATCGCCAAAACGCGCTCCACCCGCCTTGGGATGACCGTGCTGTTTACCTATTTCTTAGTCAGCTTCGTGATCCTAACCTACTTCGCATTGGTTCACCGCGGACCGAACTGGGACTTCTACTGGTGGCCCTCGCTTTGGCCTACACATTAAGGAACTTGGACGATGATAAAAAAACTCCTTTTAGTCTGTAGTATCGCAATCGTTGCATTGCTTGGAATCGAGGCGGTCAAACTGGTCGTTACGCCCGAGTATAAGACGCATCAAAAGAGATATAAAAAGATGCTGGTCGAAATGGCAGTCACCGCCGACGAAAAAGCGGCGGCGGATGCTTATGGCATCAAGCTCCGCCAGCTGGTGTGTCCTGATTTGGGCACAACGGATCGGTGTATTTCCTGCCATGCGGCCATTGAAGATTCACGCGTAACGAACGGCGTAAAGCCGCTGGTCTCGCATCCGCACGGTCTGCTCGTGGATCACGATATCCGAAAAATTGGCTGCACGGTCTGCCACGATGGACAGGGGCTGGCGACCAATAAAAAAGAGGCGCACGCCAACGAAATCCACTTTTGGGAAAAGATTCGGTTGCAGGGCGAACTCGTGCAGGCCAACTGCCTGCGCTGCCATCATATTGAAAGCCTACCGGAGCAAAAAACGATCCAGCTCGGCCATAAACTATTTGTTGAAAACGGCTGTCGTGGATGCCACAAGATTGGCAACTCCGGTGGCTTCCTCGGCCCAGACCTTACGCTGATCGGCGATGCTTCGTTCCACTTGAAGGCCCCCGTGGGGCATAACCGACAGGAGGAGATCGGTAAGTTTAATCACAACGTCAATTTGGCTTATCTTTTTGAATCGGTAAAAAATCCGACGGCCAACGCCGAAGATTCCAAGATGATCGACAACCATTTCTCGGACGAGGAAGCTCTCGCGCTGGCCGTTTATCTCAAGAGCTTCCAAACCAAGAAGGTTCCCGACAGCCTTCAGGCGTTCGATAAGAATATTCCCGTGGCATCCGGTCGCGACATCTTCCTGGCGCACTGCTCCGCCTGCCATGGTTCCGAAGGGCAGGGGGCACCGTTGGATGAAACCGATAAACTCGGGCCGTCACTCGCGAACGAAGCCTTCCAGTCCATCGCCACGCCGGAATTTGTTAAGGCCATGGTCATCGATCCCGGCAGCTCCATCATGCCGGCCTGGGGCAAGTCCGGCGGACTCTCCGAAATAGAGATCGATAAGGTTGTGGCCTATGTCCTTTCGCTCAGGAAATATCCAGAGGAGAAGGATGGCGATGCGGAGTATGTTGGGAATCCAACCTACGGGAAAATCCGTTTTGAAAGCCGCTGCGCAGGATGCCACGGCATTGATGGAGACTATGAAATCGATCTCATCGGCCCAACGCTAACGAGCCCCGAATTCAAGACCTACGCCACGCCGCACTTCCTCGAAACGACGATCCGAAACGGGCGCGCCGGAACGGCGATGCCATCATGGTACTTCCTCGAAAATAAAGAGGTAAAAGACATCGTGGCCTTCCTTTCCGGTCGCCGAGAGCAGGCACCGCCGCTCGCGGAATGTTTGGAAGCCGCCGCGCAGCCCCAAGCAGCGGAACACGGCAAGAGCATGTTCCAAACCCGCTGCGCTTCCTGCCACGGTTTCGAGGCCGAAGGTCGCATCGGGCCGTCGCTCAACACGCCGGAACTGCAAGTCCTTGGGTCGAATGAATTTTTTCACCGCACCATTACTCACGGTCGCGAAGGCACGGCGATGGGGGGATGGGCGCATCTCTCGGCAACGGAAGTCGGATCGATCATGGCCTACCTGCGCACCTTCCCGAAAGGTACGATCCGTACGGCGGCACATAAAGCGGTCGCCAGCGAAAGCCAGGGCAAGGTTAACTTTGACCGAGTGTGCGCACAGTGTCATGGACCGGATGGTGTTGGGCATATTGGTCCCGCAATCGGCGGCAGGGATTTCCTCGCTTCGGTGGACGATCAATTCCTGCGCGAAATGATCAGCCATGGCCGCAGCGGAACGGGTATGCGTTCGAACCTTCAGGGCACCTCGGGCTTTGCCGGACTTTCGGCCTCGGAAATTGACGAGGTAATTTCTTATCTGCGCGTACTCGAAACCAAACCCTTCTCGACGATTGGAAGAACGGTTACGGCGGGCGATATTGAAGTTGGGCGCGATCTATTTGCCCGCACGTGTGCGCAGTGCCATGGCCCTGCGGGTAGTGGCGGTTCCGGCCCAGGCATTGGCCGACCGGGCTTCCTTGCAACCGTCAGCGATGGCTTTCTCGAAGGCACGATTGCCAACGGACGCACCGGCACGGAAATGCGCGGCTTCTCGCCGGGGCAGCATGCGCTGGCCGATCTGGCGGAACCGGAAGTCCGCGCCATCGTGGCTTACCTCCGTTCGGGCATCGACCACGACAAGCTGGTGCCGCGCGAAATTATCGGCACCCCGGAGCGCGGTGCAATGTTGTTTAAGCAGCAGTGTGTGTCGTGTCATGGCGATAAGGATGGCGAGAGCTTTGCACCGTGGTTGGCGAACCCGAAATATTTGGCGGCGGTGGGCAACCCCTATCTACAGGCCACCATGTCGATGGGCCACGGCGCAAACATGCGTTCGATGATTCGCGGCGGTAGCGGGATTGTGGAAATGACGGGGCGGGATATCAACGACATCATCGCCTACTTACGTAGTGATTTAAAAAATGACGATAAATAAGGAGACGGGAAAATGAGACGCAAGGGAATAGACTTATCGAGAAGAAATTTTACGGGCGGTTCGGTATCTGGTGCTGCAGCATTGGGGCTGGGCGGTCAGATCTTCGCCCCCACTGACATCCTGGCGGAAGCGCAAGGCGGCGGGAAGATTAAGACCTGTTTGGCGCAATGCCCGTATTGCGGTGTCGGCTGCGGTTCCGTGATTAAGTATGAGGCCGACTCCGGCCGCATTCTCGGTTGTGTGCCCGATAAACAGCATCCGACCAATAAGGGAGTGCAGTGCATCAAGGGCTTGAATGCCGACGAACCGGTCTACATTGACCGCCTCACGAAAGTGCTCGTTCGCAAGGATATGAGCGACCCGATGACGGGTCACGTCTCCAAGACCAAGGGAAGCTTTAATCCGGACGATTTCTATGAAACGACCTACGAGGAAGCGGAGCATATCGTCGCGGAAAAGCTGGGCCAGATTTATAAGAAAGACGGCGGCAATTCCATCGGCCTCTATGGCTCCGGACAGCTGACGGTTGAAGCCCAGTGGATTGAAAACAAGTTTATGAAGGGCGTGCTTGGCTCCAACTCCATCGAAGCCAATGCGCGCATGTGTATGACCTCGGCGGTGACGGCCTATTTTGCGACGCTTGGCTCCGACACTCCGCCGCTGTGCTACGACGATATTGAGCTTTCCGACATGATTACCTTCTGGGGCCACAACCCGCGCGGTGCGCATACCATCGTCTTTTGGCGCGCGGCTGACCACAAGGCGAAGAAGGGCATCCCGACCGTGATTTCCGACCCGCGTCGCACCGGTAGTGTTCAGGCATTGGAGTCGATCAACCCCGAAAACTCGCACCATATCCAAACCATCAACGGCGATATTTCGGTGCTCAACGCCATCGCGCACTGCATCCTGACAGAGCACGAGGACATTGTTGAATATGACTTCCTCAAAGAAAACACCGTCAACTCGGAAGACTATATCAAGATGTGCCGCGAGGAATATTCCCCCGAGCAAGTCACGGAACTGACGGGTGTGGAGCCGCAACTCATCCGCGATATCGCCGACGACTGGGCAAACGCTACCCGCAAGGGAAAGCGTCGCGGCAAGGGCGGGGTGATCTCCTTCTGGGGCATCGGCTACAACCAGCACATCCACGGACAGCATAATGTGATTTCGGTAATCAACCTGCACGCGCTGACCGGCAATCTGGGCCGTCCGGGCGCAGGGCCTTTCTCGATGACCGGCCAGCCGAATGCGATGGGCGAACGCCTGATGGGCGGACTGACCGGCCGCCTGCCGTTCAACCAGGGCATCAAAGGATCGAAGGGGCTGAACCTCAAAGGAATCGAAACGATTTCCAAGGCGTGGAACTGCTCGCCCGACAAGTTGGTGCAATCGGCCAACGCGAAGAATCCCGGCATGATGGTGGGCTTGTTCGAACGGGCCATCATGGATGAGGAGACGCTGAAGCGTAACGAACTCGATCCCGTGAAGGCGATGGTCTATTGCTACACCACCCACGTCCATCAGCCCGACCTCAATAACTTGGTACGCCCGGCACTCAGCAAAATGTTTGTGGTGGTGCAGGATATCTATCGGCATGCACCGAACCTGCTTTACGGCGATGTCATTTTTCCGGCGCTGACGTGGGGCGAGTGGCAGGGCGGAACCTATATTTCCTCCGAGCGCCGCTTTAATGTCGTGGATGGTGTTGGCAAGGGGATTGACGGAATGGAGCAGTGTCTGCCGGATATGGACCTAGCCATCGATAAGGCCAAGTCGGTCGCCCATGCAATTGGAATGTCCGATGCGGAAATTCAGAAAATGTGGCCGTACAAGAAAAAGAAATTCCACCCGAATGGGCCGGAGCTGTACGACGCGGAAGAGGTGTTTGAGGAGATCGTGAAAGCGTCGAAAGGCTCCGACTGCGATATGACCGGCATGCTGGAAGTACGCGAGCGCGACGGCATCGGTTTATACGATCAGCTGCGGCAGTTGCGCGGTATACAGTGGCCGGCACCGACCTATGCTCATGCGAAAGCTGGAGGAACACCGCGCCGGTTCATGGGGCAGGAGCAGTGGGGCAATAAACCCTACGGCAACTTCCGCCGTCCCGATGGCAAGATGGCCTTCAAGCCGTGTCGTCAGGACTACAATGGGAAAGAGGAGGTCCATGCCGCGCTCAGCAAGATCGGTACCGATCCGACGGTCTTTGCCTCCGACAACAAGGAACTGCTGGTTAAGGCGCGCGACATGGGGCTGACGCCGGAATGGCCGGACAAGGAGCACCTAGGCAAGAAATGGGATGAAGTACCGAAAGACAAATATCCCTTCTGGTTGGGGCTCGGAATCGTGTATGAGCATTTTCACACGGCCAAGACCATTCGCGGCGCAACCACGCGGCGGCTGGTGCCGGAGCAATATCTTGAAATGCACGAGCTCGATGCCAAAGAACTCGGCGTTGAAGATGGCGACATGGTGAAGATCACGACTCGGCGCGGGAGCTACCAAGGCCGCGTCTCGGTCGGTGGCATCCGCTCCAAGGTGAAACCGGCGCGTAATGAAGTTCCGCGCGGCTATGTATTCAGTCCGTGGAACCTTTCCGTGGCCGACTCGGCTGATCCAAAGCACAACAAGTGGCTCGTGAATGCGACCAGCCATCGGGCCTACGATCCGGTTTCGGGTCAGGTCGATTTCAAGAAGCTGGCAGCTCGGATTGAGCGGTTGTCGTAACGGTAAAAATAATGGGTAAAAAAAGCAGACGTTTATTTTTCGAGGCCGGGGCAGTTGCCGGAGCATCCGCCTTGGTGGGGGGTGTGCTGGCAGGCAACAAGTCCGATGCCATTGCCCGCTCGGGGAAGCTCCAGACGGCGGTGGTGCGCCCGCCGGGTGCACTGCCGGAGGAGGAGTTTATTGCCAGCTGCATCGGTTGCAAGCAGTGCGCGGAAGTGTGCTCGAACGGCTGTATTCAGTTTAGCCGTTGGGATCACGCGCCGGGAACTCCGTATCTCAAAACGCGCGAGCAACCCTGCATCCTTTGCATGAAATGTACGCAGGTTTGCCCGACGGGTGCGCTCAAGTCCGTGCCGTCGGATTCGGTGGCGGACATTCAGGCCAACGTGAAAATGGGTATTGCTAAGGTGGATGAAAACATCTGCAACTCATACAATGGCTATGTCTGCGGAGCCTGTGTCTTTGCCTGTCCGTTTTCGGGAACGGCTTTGAAGGCACTGGTCTGGGAGCAACCGATTGTCGATCCCGACTACTGCGTCGGGTGCGGCCTATGCGAGAAGGCCTGCATCGTCTATCCCCAAGCCATTCGCGTCGTCCCCATCTCTGTGATATGAAGCCAAAAATTTCCATCCTCCGAATCGTGCTCCGCCTGTTGATTCTCGCGCTATTTTTTGTCATTGCGGGAATCAATCACTATTCCACTGTGAAGGCACAGCAGGGAGGGCAAGAGGTGATTAAGGACTCGGCGATGTTAAGCGCAATCGACAAGCTCTACGGTTCATCCCCACACCGTCCAATCTACGAACATGTGGCAGGCGGCGGGCTGTGGTCGTTCCAGATCAAGGGGTTTCGGGTGAGCGATCCGCTGGCGGTCGTGAGTGATATTGCCGCATCAAAGACGCTACATAAGCTGATGCTGATTTCGCTCATCATTCCACTGGTTGGAACGCTATTGCTGGGGCGCGTGTTTTGCAGTTGGATCTGTCCGATGGGTCTATTCGGTGATCTGCTGTTATGGGTTCGCAGACTGATTGGAAAGGTCGGGTTTAGTTTCTTTAATTTGCCCGTCAGCCGCCGGATTAAGTATTGGGTGCTAGGTTTCGGAACCCTCGTTTCTTTGGTGGTCTCGATCCAGTTTTTCTACCTTTTCTATCCGCCACGCATGATTTCCGACTGGGCACGCGATGGATGGACCAGCACGATTTCCGGCGTTGACCTTGTGGTTTTCGGAACCATTCTTTTCTTTGAACTCCTCCTGTGTCAGCGGCTCTGGTGCAAATGCCTCTGCCCCGGCGGCGCGCTCTATTCCCTGCTCAGCAAGTGGCGGATATTGCGCATCAATCGCGATGTCCATGCCTGCACGGCATGCGGCAAGTGCGACGACGCCTGTCCCTACGACCTTGAACCCGGCTCGCTTCCGCTCGGCGGCGAATGCGACAACTGCGGATTATGTGTGCAAGCCTGTGGTGACGATGCGATACATTATCGCCTTCAAACTGGCGGAGAAAAATCATGATCGGGAAAAGGGTTGGCAGAAAAATTGAAGGGCAGAAAAATTGCCATGGCCTCGGTGTTTTTAATCATTCTGCCACAAAATCATTCTGCCTGAATTCTCGACAGCGAAGCCGCATTGGAAATTATTTTATTTTATTCATTCTGTTAAATTTTCTATTGTTGGTTTTCTCGGCCTCGGCCCACCACATCCGCGGTATCCCACACTACAGCTATCAGGAAAACTATCCGCAGGCTCCTGCGTTCGAAGAATTTCGTGAATCCGGACCGTGGGAACTCCAGTTTACCTATTGGCAGATTCCTTCACAGCCCGCGCTCGATCTCGCCCTTTATGTAAAACGGCGCGATACAGGGAAACCCTATTCCGACGCGGTAACGATCCAGGTTTTCCAGCAGGGCGAGGACGAAGCCAACGATCTCAATCATCCCGTCAACGCCTACGCCAATCCGCGGAATATCTATAAGGTGGGGTGGGTCTATGAAGAGGCGGGAATGTATGTCGTGAAGGTTGATTTGGGCGAAGGCGATGAGCAGATTTCCGAACGCTTTACCCTTCAGGTCGGCACCGTTCCTCCCAACTACTGGTTCCTCGGAGGTGCGGTGGTTGCCGTCGTTGGCCTAATGGCTGCCGTGGCCATCATTAAAAAACGAAGTGAGGGCTAAACGGTGTGCAGCAGAAGGAATCGGCAGAATGATTGGGTGGCAGACTTATTTAAAACCCCTATAGTCCTGAAAAATTATTCTGTCACCCAATTATTCTGCCTACCATTTCACGGGTGACGGAACGCATAGTGGAAGAAACGAAATGAAATACTATCTGGCCATTCTGTTGTTGCTCGCGGTTCCTGTGGTTGGAACGGCGCAGGAAACCGCCGATGTAATATGCACGCAATGCGGTATGGTCAACTGCACCATGCCATGCTGTGCCGACGCAAACCGCGCAGTCGATACGCCGGTTAATGGGGTGATCTGCGAGATCTGCGGCATGGTCAACTGCAAGATGGGCTGCAAGGCCGAGACGGTCGACTGGAAGGGCGATACGCTGATGGTGATGCCGGGACTGCCGAACTGGCTTTTCTATGCCTCCGTCATCGCCGTTCTCGTTTTCTCGTTCGTCATAGTCGAGGTGCTCGGCCGCCGCTCCAAACAGCAACCGCTCTGGCGCTATAACTTGTTCCACCTCCGTCCCATGAAGGCGCTGTTCAAGAGCCGCTTTTTCCCCGGACTCTTCCAAATGATTGTGACGATCTTCTTCCTATTTCTCGTCTATGCCGGACTCTACGGCCACCAAGTCATTAACATTACCCCGGCACTGGTCTGGACCATCTGGTGGGCGGGGCTCATCTTTATCATCCTATTTTTCGGTAAGGCGTGGTGCACCATCTGCCCATGGGATTTCATGGCCACCGCGCTTTCCTCTCTCCGGCTGTGGGGCGTCGGAGATCGCCCACTGACGCTCGGCCTTAAATGGCCGCGATGGATGCGCAACATTTATCCCGCCATCGGACTCTTCATTATCCTCACCTGGCTGGAGCTGGGATATCACGTAACCACCTCGCCAAAAATGACCGCCTACATGGCCATCGGCATGCTCCTGCTTGCCATCATTCCCGCCTTCATTTTTGACCGCAAAGGCTTCTGCCGCTACGGTTGTTTTGTCGGCCGCATCTCCGGTCTCTATGCCAACTTTTCGCCCATCGAAGTCCGCTCCGCCGACAAGTCGGTCTGCGCCGGATGTAAAACCAAGGACTGCTATCGCGGCAACGAAAACGGCAACCCATGCCCAACCTTCCTCAACCTCGCCATGCTCGAAGACAACACCTACTGCATCATGTGTGGCGACTGTGTGAAATCCTGCCCGCACGACAACGTCGCGCTCAACGTCCGCCCCTTCGCGAGCGACCTGTTTAGTTATAATCAGCCACGCAAGGACGAGGCCTACCTCGCGCTCATCCTCCTATCGCTCACCAGCTTCCACGGGTTGACCATGACGCCCATCTGGGAAAACCCCGAGCAACCCGCCGGCACCATCATCGGCTGGATCAGCTCGCTTCTTGGAACCGGCCACCTTGGGTCGTTCACCATCGGCATGAGTGCCATTCTTGCCATTCCGATTATTGTCTACTGGCTCTTTTGCCTTACCGCACGCAGCATTGCGCAGCAATGGGGGAACGAAGTTCAACGCAGCATTCCGCTCTCGAAAATCTTCATCGCCTTCGCCTATTCCGTCCTGCCCATCGCGCTCTGCTACCACGTTGCGCACAACGGCATGCACCTCTTCATGGAAGGGCAGAATGTACTCACGCTGATCTCCGATCCGATGGGCCGTGGTTGGGATCTATTCGGAACCGCCACCAAAACCTACCCGCCCATCCTCGGCGCCATGACCGTCTGGATTCTGCAAGTCATCTTGGTCGTGATTGGCCACATCTACGGCATCATCATTTCCCAGCGCACCGCCGAAAAGTTATTTGGAAAAGACCGCGTCGCCACCTGGGTTCAGCTACCGTTGCTACTCGCCATGATCCTCTTCTCCTTCATCTCCCTCTGGATCATGCACCTCGACATGAACATGCGCGGCACGCTCATGTAGAAACCCGTTAGTGGAGAGGCAGAGGCCTGTGTCCTCTTTTCTAGATTTCGTATAAAGATGCTCAGTTTTGTCATCTTTACTTGCTCCTTGCTTGGTATTGGTGTTCACATCCCCCAATTCGTGTAGCATGTCTGCCTGTTTTTATTTGAATCTAATGAGGTATCTGAATGCCTGTTTGTAGTTATGTAGTGAATTCCGTGGAAGGAAAGTTTGATGAACTGATGGAGGAACTTTCTGAAAAACCGGGGTGCGAGGCCTATCCGTCCGATGGGCGCGAGGTGATCGTGCTGGTCACCGATACCCCCACGAAGGAAGCGGATAAGAAGCTTTATAAGGAATTAAAGGATCATGACAAAATCAGCTGCATCGCGATTAGCTTTGCGGACATACCAGAAGGGGAGGATGACTAATGGATCGTCGTAAATTTATGAAAAATGCCGCACTGGCTTCAGCATGTTCAGCTGCGGCCGCCATGGTGCCGGGTGTAACGTTCGGGAGTGTTCAAGAGGTTGGGGTCAGCGGAAGCGGGCTCGAATGGCACAAGGCGCCGTGCCGTTTTTGCGGCGTGGGCTGCGGGGTTCTCGTTGGGGTTTCCGGCGGAAAGGCCGTGGCGGTGAAGGGCGATCCGTCCTCATCCGTAAGCCGTGGCCTCGGCTGCGTGAAGGGGCTGCACTCGGTGCAGATGCTCTATGCGAAAGATCGCTACAAACAAGCCTACGTCAAGCGCGACGGCAAGATGGTTCCGGTTCCGATTTCCGAGGCGCTTGATATTGTTGCTGAAAAAATGCAGGCGACAATTGATAAGCACGGCAAAGATTCCGTTGCCCTCTACGGTTCCGGCCAGTGGACGATCCCCGACGGCTATGTGGCCAGCAAGTTTATGAAGGGTTGTATTGGTTCGAATAACCTCGAAGCTAACGCCCGCCTCTGCATGGCCAGCGCCGTAACCGGTTTCCTCACCACGTTTGGTGCGGACGAGCCGATGGGCTGCTACGACGATATTGAACAGACCGAAACCTTCGTGCTGTGGGGCAACAATATGGCCGAGATGCACCCCGTGCTTTTCTCGCGCTGTCTGGAGCAACGCCGCCGAAATCCCGGTCGCGTCAAGATTATTGATTTGGCCACCCGCACCACTCGCACCAGTCGCGCGGCGGACGATTCCTTCATCTTCCGCCCGCAGACTGACCTCGCGATTGCCAACGCGATCTGCCACGAGATTGTCAAGAACGACCAGGTCAACTGGGGCTTCTTCAACAAGCACGTCAATATCATGGAAGGAAAGACCGATATTGGCTACGGGCTGGAGGATAACTTTAAGTTTAAGGACGAAACCGCCAAGATCGATATGGAGGCCTACAAAGCCTTCCTGTCCGACTACACGCCGGAAAAGGTGGAGAAAATCAGCGGCGTTTCCGCCAACGATATCCGCAAACTCGCCGCCCTATACGGCGACCCAAACCGCAAGGTGGTCTCCTACTGGTGCATGGGCATGAACCAGCACTCGCGCGGCACCTGGATCAACAATCTCGTCTACAATATCCACCTGCTTGTGGGTAAGATCTCGCTGCCGGGCAACGGCCCGTTCTCGCTGACCGGTCAGCCGAGTGCTTGCGGCACCGTCCGCGAGGTGGGAACGCTGACGCATAAGCTGCCGCACGGTGTGGTCATGAATCCTAAGCATCGCGCCTTTGCTGCCAAAATTTGGGGTGTTCCTGTTGAGCGCATTCCAGCCAAACCGACCCATCACACGATGGCCATGTTCCGGGCGTTGGATCGCGGCGACATCCGTTTTATCTGGACGCAAGTCACCAACCCGATGCAGACCATGCCCAAGCTTAAACGCTATTTTGAGGGCAGCATGAAAGAGGATCGTTTCATCGTGGTATCCGATGCTTTCCCGACGCCGACCACCGCCGTCGCCGATGTGATTCTTCCGGCCGCCTGCTGGATTGAGCGCGAGGGATTGTATGGAAATTCCGAACGCCGCACCCAGCAATTCGATCAGATTGTACAACCGCCCGGAGAAGCCATGTGCGACACTTGGCAGATCATCGAGGTGGCCCGCCGCATGGGCTTCACCAAGGAATTTCCGTATCCACAGGAAACCTACATCCGCGACGTCTATGAAGAGTATCGCCTGCACCACGTCGGCATGAAACACGCGATGGCGCCGTATGACGAGCTCCGTAAATATCCCGGACTCCAGTGGCCTTTCGTAAACGGCAAAGAGACCAAGTGGCGCTATAACGAAAAGTATGACCCCGCCGTGAAGAAGGGCAGTGGTTTTGAGTTCTACGGAAAGAAGGACGGCAAAGCCGTCATCCTCGCTCGTCCATACGAACCCGCCGCCGAAGAACCCGATGCCGAATATCCATTCTGGCTCTGCACCGGACGCGTGGTCGAGCACTGGCACACCGGCTCTATGACCCGCCGCATCCCCGTGCTGAACAAGGCGATGCCGGAAGGGTATGTCGAGATCAACACCGAGGATGCCCGCCGCATGGGGATTGTCGATGGCCGCGAAGTTCGCCTCACCTCTCGTCGTGGAACGATCGTTCTGAAGGCCAAGGTGAATGGCCGCGGAAACCCGCCCTCCCTGTCGGTATTTGTTCCGTTCTTCGACGAAAACAAATTGATCAACGAGCTGACGCTGGATGCGTACTGTCCGATCTCCAAGCAGCCGGACTATAAGAAATGTGCCGTAAAGGTTGAACGGGTATGAGCGCGAAACAAGCATCCCCGTTGACCGGGGTAATCATTCTTGCGGGCTTCATTGCCATCGGCATGACGGTGTTGTTCACCGTCCGCGGCAAGTTGCAGGCACAGGATCAAGAGGCACACGCGGGGCACCATCCGTCGTGGGCCACCGCGCACGCCGCTTCCCATGCTGTGGTGGAAATCGTCGTTCCGCCGCGCACGGCGCAACCGGCTTTCGAGTCGGTTCCCCGCCCCGGTGCAAAGGTGCGCACGTTGCGCGAATTCTACAGTCGCCGCGCCTATGCCGGCGCTCCGCCGATCATTCCGCATGCGGTGGAGGACGATGGCGTGATTAACGACGACTGCCTCTCCTGCCACCAAGATGGAGGCTATGTGCCGGAGTATAACGCCTACACGCCGGTCACTCCGCATCCGGAAATGGGGAACTGTCGCCAGTGTCATGTGGAGCAAATTGTTGAGGGGTTATTTGTGGCCACCGAGTGGATTCAACCCGCCCTTCCGAAGCGCGGGCAGCAGTCGATCCCCGGCGGACCATTGCAGATTCCCCATCCGTTGCAATTCCGCGAAAACTGTTTGGCGTGTCACGCCGGTCCGCAGGCCGTGGTGGAAATCCGTAGCTCGCATCCCGAACGCGAAAACTGTTTGCAGTGCCATGTGGTGGATCAAAATGTTCCGCCGTTTAAATCGCTAATCGACACCCGTATGGAACTCGCCGATGTTGAAAAATAGTTTGATCGCAGGAATGGCGGTTTGCGTTTTTGCCGGTTGCAGCAAGGAGCCGGAGCATATCTATTCCGAACCACTGGAGCAGGGCGACTATGATCGTCAGGAGCGGATTGCCGAGCACCGTGCACAACCCGTCGAAGTGTCGGGCTATGCCCACATCTATGTGGCCGGTCCTGAAACCGAACGTAAGGATTGCGCCCGGTGCCATAAGCCGGGGGAAGAACCCTATCGCGACGAGTCGCTTCCGCCCGGGCAGGATGCTCACTGGGATATTGCGATTCACCATGCGGGCGATATGGAATGCTTCTCCTGCCATAAGAAGGAGGATCCAGCCCGGTTGGTGTCGGTGCTCGATAAGGAGGCACGTTTAGAGACGGCCTATTTGCATTGCGGCAGTTGCCACAAGGATCAGTTTCAATCCTGGCTGGGCGGAGCTCATGGAAAACGCGTTACCGGATGGCTCGGGGTGCGCATTATTAAAAACTGCACCGATTGCCATGACCCGCATGTTCCGGCTCGTGAAACCACGCTTCCGGTTGCACAACCCACTATTACGCCTGAACGGGCGATGAGGCACTAGCATGAAAGAAGGTTCTAAAACGTGTTCGGAAAAGTGTTTCGCCGATATGGCATTGAAGAAAAAAGGCTCGCGGCGCGGTGCTTTGACCGCACTGCTCGGCGGCGCGGCCACGGCGGCGGCTTCGAGCGCAAGTGCCGCAATGGCTACCGACGAGGAGAAGGAACTCAAGCGCATTAAGCGCAATGAATTTTTTCAAAAATACTACCGCGTCATGACTGAAGAGGAGCGCGCGACCACCGTGGCCCGCTTCGAGCGAAAGGCCAAGTTGGAGCAGGGGATTGAGGTCAAGATCGACGACACCTCCGCTCGACCCGATGTGATGTTCGGCTATGCCTTCAATATTTCAAAGTGCGAAGGCTCGCGCAAGTGTGTCGATGCCTGTGTGAAGGAGAACAATCAGGATCGCGCGAGTAACATTCAATATATCAAGTTGTTTGAAATGGAAGGCGGCGTCGGAAGCGTACACGGGGGCGATTCAGAATATTCCCACGAAGTTCCGGTGGATGGAAAATACTACCTCGGGACCCAATGCTTCCAATGCGAGAATCCCCCCTGCACGAAATCGTGCCCCACCGGCGCAACGTGGAAAGAGGCCGACGGCATTGTGGTGGTCGACTATAACTGGTGCATCGGCTGCCGCTATTGCGAGGCCGCTTGTCCGTACTTTGCGCGTCGCTTCAACTGGAAGGAACCCGAGGTTCCAAAGGAAGAAATCAACCCGAAGCAGCACTACCTCACCAACCGCATGCGCATGAAAGGGGTGATGGAAAAATGCACCTACTGCGCGCAACGCTCGCGGCATGGCAAGCTGCCTGCCTGTGCCGAGGCCTGCCCGACCGGTGCGCGCGTTTTCGGCAACCTGCTCGACCCCGATAGCGAGATTCGCTGGATCCTCGCCAACAAGAAAGTGTTCCGCCTCAAAGAGGATTTAGGGACGGAGCCGACGTTCTGGTACTACGCGGATTGATTCTATGAAAACATTCTTAAATTTTATCATGAGCGGGTTGGCGGTGGTGTTTACCGGATCGGTAAAATACTATCTTTGGCTAGGGCTCCTTCTTTCACTAATGCTTGCGGGTGCCTATGGCTACTCGATCCAACTTAAGGAAGGACTCGGAGCCACCGGGATGCACGACCATGTGAGCTGGGGGATCTACATCAGCAACTTTATCTTCTTCGTCGGCGTGGCTGCCGGGGGCGTGATGCTGGTGATTCCGGCCTACGTCATGAAAGACCGCGATTTTTCCAAGGTGGTGCTCATTGGGGAGGGCCTTGCCGTGGCCGCCTTGATCATGGCGCTCATGTTTGTCTTGGCCGACCTCGGCGGCGTGACGCGGTTCTGGCACATGCTCCCCGTGATCGGATTTTTCCATTTCCCGCAGTCGATGCTGACCTGGGACGTGCTGGTGCTCAATGGCTATCTGGCGCTGAACCTGGCCATCCCCGCCTACATCCTCTACTGCCGCTACCAAGGTAAGGAGCCGATCAAAAAGATCTACGTTCCTTTCGTAATTCTCTCCGTTTTCTGGGCGTTCGGCATCCACCTTGTCACCGCCTTCCTGCTCGTGGGCGCCCCCGATAAAACCTTCTGGAGCTCGGCCATCCTCGGCCCGCGTTTTCTAGCCTCGGCCTTCACCGCCGGTCCGGCATTGATCATCATTATCTTCAGCATTATCCGTCAGACCTCGGACTATAAGATTTCTGATGAAACCATCGACAAGCTCTCCACGGTGGTCATGTTCGCGGCGTATGCCAACCTCGTCATGCTTCTCTCCGAAATCTTCAAAGAGTTTTATTGGAGCTCCGAACATACCGCCCACGCACGCTATCTTTTCTTCGGGTTGGATGGCCACAACGCCGTCACCCCCTTCATATGGGGATCGGTCGTGAGCAATGTACTGGCCACGGTGCTGATTTCATTCCGTTCGCTGCGCGAAAACCATGCCGTCCTCGTTCCCGCCTGCTTCGTGCTCTTTATTGCGATTTGGATCGAGAAGGGGTTGGGACTTGTTATCCCCGGCTTTATTCCCTCATCGCTTGGCGAGATCGTCGAATACCTCCCCACGCTCGTGGAGATTCTCGTCACACTCGGCATTATCGGGTTTGGCCTGTTCACCCTCACCGCCCTGCTCAAGGTCTTCATCCGGATAGAAACCGGCGCGATGGACCGCAATAAAGGCTGGTGGGTTTCTCCCTCGGCAAAGTAGTTGTAGGCGGGATCGGCGATCCCTCCCTGCGCAGGAAGGCTTTCCAGTCATCGATCCGATGGTTCAAGCGCGCTGATGGCATCGAGGATCTTGTTGGCACAGTCGGTCTTTCCAATATAACCCCAGTCGAGGAAGGCGTCGGCTCTCGCGGCCAGAAAGCTGAAGGTGCCGCTTTCTGCTCCGAGGCTGGAGGGGGAGTTGAGCACAATGCCGTCGAGATGCTTGCTCTCCAGTTTGCGGCGGGCGTTGGCTTTTCCATCGGCGGTCTGTAGCGCAAAACCGAGGGTAATTTGATCGGCCCGTTTTCCCGCGCAGAGCGTCTGGGCAATATCAGGGGTGGGGCGCAGGCGCAGGGTTAATTCAGCATTGGACTTGGCCAGCTTTTCAGTCTGCTTTTCGACGGGAGCATAGTCGGCGACGGCTGCGGCAAAGAGAATGATGTCTGCTGTTTTAAAAAGCGGACGTGCGGTTTTTAGCATTTCTTCCGCACTGATGACGGGATGGATACGGAGGGTGCTGTCCGTGTTCGCCGGCAGGGTTTCGGTGGCAACGGGGCCGGTAATGAATTCAACACGGTAGCCGCGCCGCACGGCCTCTTCGGCGAGAGCTCGGCCCATCTTGCCGCTACTGGCATTGCCGACAAAGCGCACCGGATCGATGTATTCATGCGTCGGGCCGGATAGGATGAGCACTTGTTTATTCATATTGCGTACTCCAGAAGATGTCGCAGACCCGAAAATCAAAACTCGGCAATCGGCAATCAAAAATCAAAAGATGGAGTGGAGGATGATCTGGACGATGGCGGAAGGGGAGCTCATCCGGCCATAGCCGTGGGTACCGCAGGCCAACCAGCCCTTCTCGGGGCCGATTTGGTGCCATCCCATTTCCAGAAGCTTACGGCTGTTTTCACGGACGATGGACTGCTCCCACATCTGCACGTTCATGGCCGGGCAGAAGATGCGCTTGCAGTCGGGTTTGAGCGAGAGGGCGCTACAGCAGACAATATCGTCGCCAAAACCGTGCGCGAGCTTGGCAAGGGAATCAGCCGTGGCGGGCGCCACCACGAAAGCATCGGCTTCCGTGGCGGGGTAGAGGTGCGGGTAGATGACATCCTTTTCGCCACTACTGTTGTCCGGGAAGGTGGTGGTAAGCACCTTTTGCTGGCTAAGTGCTGCGAAGGTGAGCGGAGCGATAAACCGGGTGGCCGCCTCCGTCATCACCACGCGAACATCGACATGGGCCTTGACGAGCTGGCTAACAATGTCTGCTGTTTTGTAGGCCGCAATTCCGCCGGTTACACCGATCAGCACCTTGGGTTTCATGACTGCCCCCTTTTTTATACTTCGAGGATATCCTTTTCCTTGGCCGCGAGCATATCATCCATTTTCTTGATGTGCCCGTTGGTAGACGTTTGGATGTCGTCCAGAGCGGCGTCGCGTTCGTCCTCGGTGATCTCGCTATTTTTCTGCAAGCCCTTGACCTGGTCGTTGGCATCGCGACGGATGTTGCGGATGGCGATTCGCTGCTCTTCGGTGGTGCGCCCTGCCATTTTGGCCATATCCTTGCGCCGCTCTTCGGAAAGTTCGGGGATGGGTACGCGGATCAGGCGGCCATCATTCATCGGGGTGATACCAATGTTAGCCGCGATGATAGCTTTTTCAATCAAGCCGAGAGAGGAAGGATCAAATGGATTGACGACAATCAGCCGGGGTTCGGGGGTGGAAATATTAGCGATGTCGCGCAGGCGGGTGGGGGTGCCGTAGTAGTCGACGGTGATGGTATCGACAAGCGAGGGGTGGGCTTTTCCCGTGCGCAACCCGCTGAGTTCCTGCGAAAGGAACTGCACGGTCTTATCCATCTTATCTTCGGTTTCGAGTAGTATGTTGTCCAGCATGGTACGTTCTCCGGTTTATTGATGCGTAACGAGGGTCCCGGAATCCTTTCCGGCGAGCACCTCGACGATTCCGTTTTCCTTGAAAAAGTCAAAGACCACAATAGGAATGTTATTCTCCATGCACAATGAAAAAGCGGCAGCGTCCATGATCTTCAGCTGTTGGGAGAGGGCGTCCTGGTAGGAGATCTGGTCGAAGCGGGTGGCCTCGGGATGGGTGACGGGGTCGGCGGTATAGATGCCGTCGACTTTGGTGGCTTTCATAAGCACGTCGGCGTTGATTTCCGAAGCACGCAGTGCGGCGGCGGAGTCGGTGGTGAAGTAGGGGTTTCCGGTGCCGGCGCCAAAGATGACGACGCGCCCTTTTTCCAGATGGCGCATGGCCTTGCGGCGGATGAACGGTTCGGCGATGGCGGGCATGGTGATGGCGGTCATGACGCGGGTTTCGATGCCGGCGTTCTCGAGCGCGGACTGGATGGCGAGGGAATTGATGACGGTGGCGAGCATGCCCATGTAGTCGCCGGTGGTGCGGTCTGTGCCGGCTGTGGCGCCGGCGAGTCCCCGGAAAATATTTCCACCGCCCACGACGACCGCAATCTCTGCGCCCATACTGAGCATCTGCTTGAACTGTTCGGCCACGTCGGCGAGGATTTCTGGATCGTGGTTGAGTCCTTTGCTTTTGTTTTGCAAGGCTTCGCCACTGATCTTCAACAAGATTCGCTTATATTTCATAAATACCTTTCATGTGAATACCCGAAAAGATTAGAACATGTTGCGGAGCGTGTAAATTTCCAATGTGTAGAATTTGAGGAAGGGGAATTGATGAAGAGAATCAAAACGTGGCTGATGCTCTTGCTCGGAGTCGGGGTTGCTGCCGTGGTGGTGCTTTTGGCCTTGCGGGCTGCCCAGCCTGTGCTCCCTCCGGTACGTGCGCTGTGGGTGACGCGCTTTGACTACACCACGCCCGACGATGTTCAACAGATTGTTAACCATGTTGCCGAGGCAGGATTTACCGATCTCTTTTTTCAAATTCGCGGAAATGGAACGACTTTCTACAAGAGCCAGCTCGAACCTTGGGCATTTGAACTTTCCGGCGATGAGGTGGGCTTACTGGGCACCGATCCGGGTTGGGATCCACTTCAATTGGCACTCGATACGGCACGGCCACACGGCCTGCGCGTGCATGCCTATATGAATGTCCTTCCCGGATGGAAGGGACGGGAGGATCCTCCTGCGGGTGCTGAGCAGTTGTGGACGGCGCATCCCGACTGGTTCATGGTGGATTCGCTGGGGCAGAAGATGCTTCCAACTGCGGGCTGGTATGCCTTTATCAATCCGGTGCGGTCTGAAGTGCGCGCACATTTGCGGGGGATTGTCGGCGAGCTGTGTCACTATGATGTGGCAGGCATTCACTTGGATTATATCCGGTATCCAGAGGACTACCGTCTCGTGGCCAGCGAGCATTATCCCGAGGCTTCGGAGGAGGAGATCCTGCGGCATTCCGATTTTTCATACGACCCTGCTTCGCAGGCCGCCTTGTTAAAGCGCTACGGCTGGGAGGTGTCCAAAAAAAAGATTGTGGATTTCCGGTGCGATTCGGTGACGCGCGTGGTGCGCGACATTTCATACACCATGCAGACGAAGCGGCCGGGCCAGTGCCTGCTGACGGCGAGCGTGATGGGGAACCCGGTGGAGGGACGGGCGCATGCCTATCAGGATTCCGGTGCGTGGGTGCGGCAGGGTTTGGTTGATTGGGTGGTACAGATGAATTATGGCACTAAATCCTTCGATCCCAATCTCAAGGCCATCCGGAAGGCGGCGGGTCGGCGCGGATTCAGTTCGTCGGTGGTGGTGGGGCTTTACTGCAAAAACGATGCGGAGGAGGTTGCTGCTCAGATCGATCAGGTTGATGCTTCCGGATGTCGCGGGGTTGCCCTCTTTTCCTATTCATTCCTGTTTGATGAATCCCACCAGATCACCGAAAAAGGCCGGATACTCCTCTCGAAGATCCGGCCTTAGAACAGTAGGATTTTATCTGGTTATTCTGGAATCTCGGTCTCCAGCAAGGAGGTTTTTGTTGCTGGTTCTTCTTCTGACTCTGGTTGCGGCTCGGGCTCTTCCGTTTGCTTGGCCTTGTTTCGTTCGATCAGCTTGAGCACTTTTTTCTCTGCCTTCTTCCGCTCTTCGGGTTGTTCGGCATACTTGCAGGCCGTCGCATAACTGGCCCATGCCAGCAGACTGTTGGGCGCAAGCTCGGTGGCTTTGTTCAGCGATGCCATCGCCGCATCGAATTCCTTGAGCAATAACTGGCTGTTGCCCAGTCCAACCCATGTGCTTGGAATCGCCCCGTTTCCCTGCACCAGCAGGGAAAAGATGGCTTTTGATTCGACCGGCCGATTGAGGGCGAGGAAAATCCGACCCGAACCAATGAGCTCGGCAGGGTTTCCGGCACGGCACCCCTTACCGACCTTTGCGGCATATTCCGACCGTGCCGCTTCGAGTTTGACCAATCCTGCGGTTTGCACCTCTTTGTTATTCAGCAACGGGGCAAACTCCTCCTTGTTCAGCAGAAGGATGGCGGTGGTTCCGTCAAAGTAGGCCAGCCTCCAGATCCGCCGGGAGAGCAGGGTAACCACTCCTTGCGTGGAGATCGGGTTCAGGGTGTTAAGAATAATAGCCTCGGGGCGGTATTCTTCGAAGATCCGGTCATAGGCCGCGGGGTCTCCGAGCATCATGCTGTTGAGGTCTTCAAGCAGTTCGATCGGGTAGCGTCCGGGACGGTAGTCGATACAGATCTTGCGGTTGTAGTTGAAGGCCAGATAGCCGCCGTCGGCGGCGAGGTTGAGGGTCTTTTCTCCCGATGGGAAGGCTTCGTGGGTAAGGAGGGCTTCTAGATCATTGGGATAGAGCTCTTCCTGCATGCCGAACCCAAAGGATGAAGTGCTGCCCAGCTTGGCATAGGCACAGTTGCTCACAATGGGGATGATCGACAAAATGAGGAGCAGGATGAGAATGCCTTGGGACAGCGGAGCCAGTAGTTTGGCCTGTTTACCCATCAGGGTTTTGAAGGATCCTTGTAGTGCTTCGCCAATCGCCGTAAAACTCAGTACCATGAAGGGAAAGGAGAGCACGGTGAAGAGCTGAACCGTGCGGGGCATGGTGTACGCCAGAAAGGCTCCGATAACCGCGAGGGTGGTGAGCATGATCGGCAAGCGTTTCTTAAGGGTGATCAGGCCGCCGGCTCCCAGAATGAGAACAAGGAAGATGAGGGGTTTTTGGCTTGGGATTTGGAAGTAATCCCCGAGTAGCGACGTCCAGTAGGTGGGGGCGGGCTGCATGATGCCTGCTATGACTTGACTATGCAGTTTGGTAAAATAGGGATTGATCAAGGTTGCAGCCAGAAGCGCGAGGGTAAGGCCCCCCATTATTCCAGGGGCAATGCCGATCTCTTTTTTGCGGCTGGCTCCTTTGGTGCTTTGCACGGTCTGTATGGTGACCAGCACCGCAATGATCGGACCCAGCAGGAAGGAGCCATGTAGGTTGGTCCACAGAATCTGGAGCGGGATAAGGATGCCGAAGAGCAGGGCTGGCTTCTTGAGGGTTGAGAGTAGATAAATAAACAAGGCGACGAAGAGCATCATGATGGTTTGCGGCCCAACATCCACGCTCCGGAAAATCAGATGCCCACAGAGAAGCAGGGCAAATCCTTGGCTCAATCCGCCGCCCCATTTTTCAGCAACCTTGAGCAGAAGGATAAAGGCGGCAAGCAGGCAGAGGACATTAACAAGAATCAGGGCGGATCCTCCGCCGACGCTCCAAAGAGTGTGGGTGATTTTGTCGTAGAGGGGGGTGGTGTTGATCGCGCTGTCGACTTCCAGATAGGAGATGGGGGCGTTAGTTCGGCCTTGTGCGAGGTGGGTCCAAATCTCGGGAGTGCTAATGGTTCGGATGCCGATTACGGCAATAAAGACTAGCCCCAGGATGGCAAAGATGGTTGGCGCAGCAGACAGCTTCTTGCTCATAACTTCTCCCTAGTTAATAATCCAGTAATGCTACGGTCATTCATAATCGCATTGCAAGGGGCGATTAGACGAAAATCAAAAGAGGTCGAGTTGCGAAATATTGGCCTTGAGCTTGTGCGGGCGTTTCTTCGCAATCTTCGGTTGGCCGGTATCACCAAACTCACCGTCTTCAAGATTATTGAGAATATCGTTCGCCCGCTCAATCACTTCATCTGGAAGACCGGCAAGGCGGGCCACCTGGATCCCATAGCTCTTGTCCGCCGCGCCCGGAACAATCTTGCGCAGGAACGTGATGGCCTGTCCCTTTTCCTTCACCAGTACGCTAAAATTTTTCACGTTGGGCAGGGTTAGCGCGAGGTCGGTCAGCTCATGGTAGTGCGTTGCGAAAAGCGTTTTTGCCTGCATGGCGGGATTTTTACAGAGGTATTCTGCGACCGACCAAGCGATGCTGATGCCGTCGAACGTGCTGGTTCCTCGCCCGATTTCGTCCAGCACGATCAGGCTCTTGGGTGTGGCGTTGTTTAGAATATTGGCGGTCTCCTGCATCTCCACCATGAAGGTGGAGCGACCGCGCGCGAGATCGTCGCTTGCGCCGACCCGCGTGAAGACGCGGTCGACCACGCCGATCTCCGCCGAGGACGCTGGAACGAAGCAACCCATGTGCGCCATGATGGCAATCAACGCCACCTGCCGAATATAGGTCGATTTGCCTGCCATGTTGGGACCCGTGATAATGATCAACTGGTGTGTCTCGCAGTCGAGTGTTGTATCGTTCGGGACAAAGCGTTCTGCATCCGGCATCTGCTCTACCACTGCGTGGCGACCATCGCGGATTTCCAGCTTGCCGTTGTCGGTCATCTGCGGGCGTGTATAGTTGTTCGAAAGCGCGCGCTCGGCGAAGGTGGCAAGTACATCCACTTGCCCGATGGCCAGCGCGTTATGCTGAATGGTTTCGAGATGTTCAACGACCTGCCGCCGTACCTCGGTAAAGAGTTCCTGCTCCAGCCCGACCGACCGTTCCTGCGCGCCGAAGATTTTGTTTTCGTATTCCTTGAGTTCGGGGGTAATAAAACGCTCGGCATTCACGAGGGTCTGCTTGCGAATGTAGGTTTCCGGCACATCGGCGAGATAGCTTTTGCTGATTTCGATGTAGTAGCCAAACACCTTGTTGTGCCGAACCTTCAGCGACTTAATGCCGGTCCGCTCGATCTCCGAGGCCTGAAAATCCGCCAGCCACTTGCGCCCCTGTGTCGCCGCGTCGCGCAGTTCATCGAGGTCCGCGTGGTAGCCCGGACGGATCACGCCGCCATCCTTCAGATTCAGCGGAGGTTCGTCCACGATCGCCGTGTCGATCAGTGCTACTAGTTCCGGCAAGGGGGTCATCTGTTCCCCCAGCGATTCAAGCATTGTGCCTTTTCCGGACAGGAGCGATTTGATAAGGGGCATCTGTTGGAGCGAGGCCCCCATGGCACGCACATCGCGCGGGTTGGCGCTCGTGGAACCAATGCGAGAGATCAACCGCTCCACATCCTTGATGTCGCCCAGCACATCGCGCAGGGAGCGTAGATAGGTTTGGTTGCCCACCATCAACTCTACCGCATCATGCCGTCCATGGATTCGCTCCAAATCGTTCAGTGGACGCAGCAGCCACTCGCGTAGCAGGCGGCCACCCATGGCGGTGCAGGTTGAGTCCAGTACGTTGAGCAGCGTGGCTTTGTAGGCGGCGCGGGTATTGATCGGGACCACTAGCTCCAGATTCGTTGCCGTGGTTTCATCCATCAGCATATAGTCCGCCGGATTTTTAACGCGGAGATTCCGGACGTGGGAAAGGTTCCTTCGCAGCTCCGTCTTTACATAATAGAGCATTCCGCCCGCCGCACCCACTCCGGCCGAGAGAGCCGAGCAGCCAAACCCTTCCAGTGAGTGGACATCAAAATGCCGCAGCAAAAAATCATTTGCGTTCGACTGCTCAAACGTCCAATCCTCGCACGCCGTGAGCAGGGTATCGGTAGCGTCGAGCGTCAGTTCGCCCAGCTGCTCCTCGGCCATCACGCATTCCGCGGGCGCATAGCGCGACAGGTTGGCCTGTACGCTCGCCAGATCGTTCGATTCCTCAATCCAAAACTCGCCGGTCGAAAGATCCAGCATCGCCAATCCGAAGCACTCCTTCTCGCGGAATAGCCCCGCCAAAAAGTTGTTTTGGTTGTGGTCCAGCGTCACCTCGTCGAGGATGGTGCCCGGCGTGACGATCCGCGTGACATCGCGCTTCACAATGCCCTTGGCTTCCGCAGGATCCTCCACCTGCTCGCAGATGGCCACTTTTACACCGGCTTTCACCAACCGTTCGAGATAGCCCGCTGCGGCGTGGTAGGGGATGCCGCACATCGGTGTCGTGTGCCGTTTCGTCAGAGTGATGCCGAGGATATCCGAAGCCACCTTCGCATCGTCGAAGAACATTTCATAGAAATCGCCCAGCCGGAAAAAGAGGATGGTATCCTCCGGCAGTTCGCGCCGTATCGATCGATACTGCGCCATCATCGGTGTTTCCTTCTTCGCCATGGGTCTCCTTGAAAATCAAAGAAACCATTCTATCCAGACGGAGAGACGAATCAATCCCCGAATCGCTGGAGATTAAGGGCGGCCTAAAAAAGAAGGCGCCCGGATGGACGCCACTGGATTGGATTTTTCCGAATCAGATTGCGTTACCAGCTAAGGCGGAGGGCGGAGGTTACGCCGTAGCCGTTGTAGTCGTCACCGGTTGACGCGAGGCCTTTACCAAAGTTGTATTCGACCGCGTTCTGCCATTTGAGTTTGTGGCCGTAAAGATACCAGTTGAAACCCAGTAGCAGGTTGTGTGCAGTTTCAACCCTTTCATCGGCGTTTTTAGAGGCATAGCGCGACATCTTGACGTCTGCCTGATTGTCGAGGCTGGTCACTCCTGCGTATTGAAGGACGAGTTGTAGGCTATCGGTAACGTTGTAGAAGGGCATGATATCCACACCGAGCAGGTCGCTTCCGTGGGACTGATCGGCAATGCCTTTGGCTCCGGCCACATCGGCCCAGAGCCCTAGCTTTTCGTTGATCATCTGCTTGTAGACGAGGGCGACCACGTGTTCGAGGTCTTTTGAGCCGACCGAGTAGTCACTTGTGTAATCGGGATCGTTGTAAACATAGTCCAGACGAAGCGATCCTTTGTCTCCAATCTTGTGTCCGGCGGACAGCAGGGCAAAATAGCCGCTTTCAAAGTGTCCGAATTCGTTCTCCTTGCTGGCGGAAAATCCACCCACTTTATAGGACCAATCTTCGATGGCTCCAGAAAGGCCTGCTCCGGTAAAATACTCTGTGGTGAACCAGAGGTTTTCGGCCACAATACTACGTTCCGGAACGAGAAGTTTTTTGGAGGAGGTAGCACCGTCGAGAGTGAATCCGGCGGACTGTTTTCCTACTTTCACCTTTGCGGCTTTCGAAGAACTCCAGCCGACGTAGGCATCGGTCAGGCGGCCATAGAACGCATCCCATGAATCTTCATCCACATCGTTCATATCTCCATCCATTTCAGCGTGCAGGGTGAAATCGTGGAAGAGCTTGGCTTTAAAACCAAGGCGGAGGCGTCTCCATTCAACATCTTCATATGAAGACTCTTCGCTTTGGAAGGAGTAGGCATCGCCCTGCAAGCGTCCGGTGAACGCCAGGCTTTGGAGGACGTTCGCGTCGTCGTTGTCGATAAACTTAGCGGTGTCCCAGATTTTATCATAAATTGAGGCGCTGCTGGATGAGCTTTCAATATCTTCCGCAGACACCTCTGATCCCGGCACGGCGGCACCGAGGTTCTTTTCGGCGAAGCCCGAAAGTGTAGAAATCGCGAGACCCAAGGTTATGCTGCATATGATTTTTTTATTCATTGGTTAGTACCCTTTGTTTTGGTTCGTTGGTTGTGTGTTCATCTTAAGGTAGAAAGAAAAGCTAACAAGGGAGATTGGGAGTCCTCTTTTCAGTCGCGAAATTTTCCGCGCTTGGGTTCCCCTTTGCTCTCCTTTGCATGGGTCAAAGATGGGCGCCGAATGTTAGCGCTGTGTGAGCGAACCATTAAAGATTGGTATGGGGAAAGAGGGAGGCGATAGGCCAAAAAATGGAACCTTCACACCCGCATCGGAAAGGCCGGGCTTGATCTACTCATCAGCGGTTCACGGGGACTAGATTATCGTCGAAGCGGTCGTTTATCTTTGCTTTCTTGATTCGACCCACGTTTTTCTCAAGATTGGAGGGGCTTCCTTTTATGCAGATTATTTTTCCATTGTCGTCCTCGATAAAAACAAGATAGCCTTTGTACTGGTCTCCGTATTTGTTGCTGTAGGAGCTGTCTGAGTAACTTACCGAGCGTTGATTTCCGGAAAACTCCACCGTCTTTTGGTGTTCAAAGGAGAATTCATGCTTGGCCTTGTCAAGAATCCATAACTCATCGTCACGAATGTCTTCTGCGAAAACGTACAGGTGAGCGGTAAACTTCCTGTTCGAGGGGGCTTTGTTTTTTTTGAGCAGGGTTACCTTGCCTTTAATTTTTTCCTTCCTGCGGGAGTAGCCGTATCCATCGGAAGAAGTCTGTTTGTTTTCCTTCTTGATGTTAACCTCGATATCGATTTTAGGAGGGACTACGTTTTTCAGGTACTCTAGATCTTTTTGGCTAAGGCCGTTTTGTGGAACTTTGATCTGTTTTCCTTCCGCTGTTTTTAAAACAACTTTTCCGGAAAAAATCTTTACGAATTCAGCTTCGATGGAGTTGCCCTTTTTATCGGTCCATACACGCATTTCAGCATGGACGGTTGTTCCGCCGATCACCCACACAATCAAGATTACAAGCCATTGTTTTTTCATTGCTTCCCCCAACGTTCGTATGCGTTTTTTTCATACAAGAAGCAAGTATGCTTAAAATAAGGAGGCTTAACAAGCAATTTATTATTAAGGCAACGCGGCCGCGCAAGGTCGCGTCTGCAGATCAATCTTTTTTGTTTTTAGACGGGACTTGTTTTTTATGTGCCGGGCGCCCGTTTTCCTTGCCACTCTTCTGTCGATCAGCGGAGGGAAGGGCAATGTCGGAGAGGTCGGACTGGGTGCTGAGCAGGAGCAGGCGAAGTTGGTCTTCGATGTGAACGGGATAGGGAAGGACGCGCATTTGCAACAGGACCTGCACCTGGTTGGGGGTGAGCTTCAAGCCCTTGTATTCCGCGGGCAGAACAAATTTACAGCCCTCTTTCCAGCCGGAACAACCGTAGGCGATCTTGCCTTTAATGACCTCCTTTCCACAGAGGGGACAATCGCCCAAGCGGTCGGTATCGAGTTTGGAGGATGAACTCTTTTCGATCAGTCCACGGGTGTAGGAAACAATGCCGTCCATAAAGTCGACCGGGTCGGTTTCCTTGCGTTCGATTTGCTTGAGTTTTTCTTCCCACTCACCCGTCATTTCAGGCGATTTGAGCAGGGGATCGTGGATCAGGGCAATTAGGCATCGCCCCATATCGGAGGCGCGGATCTGTTTCTTTTCGCGGCGGATATAACTGCGCCGGAGTAGGGTTTCAATGATGGCGGCGCGGGTGG
>JAUXGY010000162.1 GCA_030621805.1 Kiritimatiellales bacterium
CGCAGGTGAAGTAGTAGCTGTGGTAGTAACCCTTCCCCTTGTTTTCACCCGGTTTTGTCCGCGGTGGTTTGCCGGATTTACTGCAGTCCCGTTCCGCTCCGGTGGGTTCGATATTCTCACGAAAGTAAGCCCCCTCGTGGCCAAACCACGCCTTGGTGATGGCCTTGCGAATGGGGAGGAGGTTATGGTAGTAGTTGAAAAAGGGTCGCATCTCGTCGAGATCACCGCTCATCAGCAGTGGCCAGTAGAGGAGTCGCTGATTCTGAAAAGTGAAACGGCGACCCCATAGGCGACCGTCCTCGTGCGTGAGCAAGATGCCATTCGGTTGCTTGATTTTGTGAATTTTTTCTCCAGCACCACAGTGCCGGGGTTGAGAGAAAAGTCCGCCGTTGAACTTCGCTTGGATTTCCCCCCGGCTCTGACACGCCATGATATAGCGGAAGACATTGTAGCTCTGTGCGACCAGTGCCCCAGCATCTTTTTCAATACGACGCCCCTTGGTGGCTTCTCCGTTGAGCTTGCCTCGTTGCGAGAGCGGCACAGTGTTGTCCGCAACATGGATCCAGCTTCGATTCCAGAACTCCGACCACCACTGGCAGTGCCTATTCCACTCCGAGGCAGTGTCTCGTTTTTCCTGGGCCTGTTGTTCAATCGCCTTGATCCAAGATTCGGGGTCTGGAGATTGTTGGGTGAGGGCATGAATCCGGATATCGAAATTCTTCCCCTGCCCAGTCAGCTTTCCATTGCTTAGTTTAAGATTCGGGCTCTCAAGAAGATTGCCAAAGGTATTGTGGATAAAGGGGTCCGAGAAGGTATTCTTCATTTCGGGCACGCCGTAGTAATCGAGATCTGTGGTGAAGATGCTTCGGTCGCCGACCGCGTAATAGGTAAGAAGGTGTCCATTGCGCTCGAGTTTTACGTCTTGGGTCGGGTTTTCCGTCGAGGCCTCGGGCGTATTTGTTTTTTTAGGATCCATCTGGTTGAATTTACAGGCATCAAAACGCTTCCAGGTTTCGAGACTTGCGGAGACGGATAATTTTTGAGGGGAAACCGTTTGCACATGATAGATGGGTCGATTGGCATCGGCCCAGATGCGGAGCTTGACCTTATCGGCATTGATGGTGATGGCCCCGGTTTTCAAATCCAAGGTTTGGCGGAACGACTTCCCTTTAGTGAAAGGATTTGGACTGATGCTGATACGGACTCTCCCTGTTTTAAAAAGATCACCGCTGTAAGTGTAGGCATCGTTTTTTGAAAGGAGAAGGTAGAGATCTCCATTTTCGATGGCATAGACGCCTGCGGCGATGTCACCGTTACCTAGCGGCATCTGCCCCCTGGCATCCTTTGACGGGCTGCACCAGATAACGTTATAGCGATCAGGACTAGCTGATGTATTTAGCTCATCAGCTAAGGCGGCATTGAGAAACACAGTTAAAAGAGAAATTACCAACACGGGTAAGGAGAGAAAAATGCCTGGGAGCAAATATGTTTTCATGAGTAGATCCTCGATTATAAAAGGGGCGCATATTTTTTTTGGCAGCCCGTGAATTATTGTAGCCTTTATACTCGATCCTGCTGTAGTTCGAATAGATCTATCTACCAAAACCGATCAGCAAAACTCCTCGAGGGTTGGTGGAGGGCGTAGACGGCGGCCCGGAGTTCGTCGTCGGTGATGACCAACGGTGGCATTTAATTTGAGGCAACTCGTCGGGCTTGAGCTCCACCACGCCAACCTTGACAAAAGCCCCGCTTTTCACTACACATTTCACATAAAAAGTACTCTTAAAACGATCTTTTAGGACGCGCACTCCAATCGCCTGAAAAGCGATTTCCTATCAATCTATCAATAATCGCCAGTGACTACCGCATGCGCCTCGATCCCTGAGTAAACGAGTGCCGGAATTTTTAATTTGAAAGGAATATGAGATGAAAAAGAGACGGTTTTTTACGAGCCATTCAAAATCCAGCGCTTTGGTCGTCAGCCTAGCGATTCATGCCGTTCTTATCGTTGTGGCCCTCTCCTTTGTGGCCGTGAAGGTTATTGTTAAAGAGGATCAACCCTTTGAGGCAAAAAGGGTCAAACGCCCAAAGATGCCCCCTAAAAAAATTCAGGTTCCGATGGAGGTTAAAAAACGAAAGCCGAAACCCCGCCTGCGTAAGCGGATCGTGGTCAACACAAAGACCCTCGCCGACATCAAGATGCCGGAGATCAGCGGGATTAAGGGTGGCTTGGGCAACATGGGTGGCGATGGACTCGGCAGCTTGGGGTTCGACCTAAACCTGGGTCTGTTTGGAGGTGACAGATCCACAGGCAATGAACTTAGCGGTACGTTCTATGATTTGCGAAAAACGGACAAAGGTGCGGCTACGAACATGGCGCAGCAGGACTACGACACCCTCATCAAAAAGTTTGTGTCCTCATGGCAGCCCTGGGTTTTAAAACGATTCTTCAAGGCCCCGAAGACCAAGTATGCGACGGCCTTTTGCATGCCCGTCGCATCGGCCTCTGCCGCACCGGAGGCGTTTGGGGTAAGCGGTTCGAAAAATCCCATGTGGCTGATTCATTATACGGGGAGCTTCGCGGCGCCGGAAAGCGGGCATTATCGGTTTTGCGGTCAGGCCGACGACATTTTGTATATTCGCCTGAAGAGACGTCTAGTGCTCGATGCCAGCTGGCCAACCATATACGGCAGGTTTAGCGGATGGGATAGCAATGACGACAACAACAAGGCATTTCCTCTAGCAAACAACCAGATGGTGATTGGCGACTGGTTTAAGATGGAAAAAGGCGTCCCGATGGAAATAGACCTCCTGCTGGGCGAAGGGCATGGGGGGCTGTTTAATTGCCGGTTGCTCATTGAGAAAAAAGGTTCGGAATACAGGCAGGCACCTTATACATACGGGGAGCGTTCCGGAATGCGACCGGTTCTTCCGATCTTTAAAACCAAGGAAATCCCCGAGGAATTGGTTGGGAAGATGAAACTCAATTCCAATCAGGAGACCCTCGAGGGACCGTCGTTCGGTGCGGTAAGCAACCTTAAACCGCGCATGGATGCACCATGAAGAGGTTCGGGTAAGTTCATGACGATTTGGATGGTTGTGCAGGTTTTGAGCGAGTTTTAAAGGGGACCAATCAGGGGGCAATGCAGCGAGAAGGGTCCGCCCTCGTCCAATCAACAGAAGCCAGCAGTACGTATCGCAGGCATCTTGCCGGTCCTGGCGGGAGTGTTCGCATCAGCAAAACTCCTCGAGGGTTTGCTGGAGGGCGTAGACGGCGGCCCGGAGTTCGTCGTCGGTGATGATTAGCGGTGGCATGAGATAAAAGACATTGCCGAGCGGACGGAAGAGATAGCCTTGTTCAAAGAGTGCTTGCTTGATTTGGGCAACCAGCGGTTTGGCCTCGGGCTTGAGCTCCACCACACCAATCATGCCGAGGAAGCGCAGCTCCTTCACGCAACCGATCTCCGCCATCGGCTGCATCCAGTGCTTCATCTTTTCAGCCATTTCGGCGGCGCGTTCAACGGTGTCCTCGGCCTCGTAGATATCGAGTGCAGCTAGCGCGGCCGCGCAGCCAATCGGATGTCCGGCATAGGTGTTTCCATGGTAGAAGGTGCAATCCTTTTCGCCCGTATCGGAGAAGGTGTCATAGATTTTATCTTTCACGATACAAGCGCTCATGGGCATATAGCCTGCCGTCAGTGCTTTTCCAACCGTCACAAGATCCGGGTCAATTCCAGCATGGTTGAATGCAAAGCGTTGCCCTGTTCGGCCAAAGCCCATCGCCACTTCGTCGATGATCAGGAGGACTTCATTTTCGGCGCAGCAGTCGGCCAGCTCTTTGAGGTAGTCCGCCGAATAGATCTTCATGCCCGCAGAACCAAGGCAGAGCGGTTCGACGATTACAGCGGCGAGTTTATCCGCATGTTCCTCGATCACCTGCTTGCTAGGCAGGAAACCATCCGGGTCGTCGGCGGTCGGGAGAGGGAAAGGAAGCTTCGCGTGGTGCATCACCACCTGCTCAAAAGGCTTATGGAAGCCATCCACAAAACCCGCGCCAAGAGCGCCGAGCGAATCACCGTGGTAGCCCTGATCCATCCCGATGACCCACGTCTTTTCCGGACGATCAAGGTTGTACCAATACTGAATCGTAATTTTCAGTGCCGCCTCCACCGCTGAGCAACCGTCACTCGCAAACAAAGTATGACGCTCCGGTGTCGGCATTAACTTTGCCAAACGATCCGCCAGCGCCAGCACGTTGGGGTGGGTCAGGCAACCGGTAATGCTGTGTTGTAAAATACTCGCCTGCTCCTGAATCGCTTTGACCACCTTCGGGTGTCCGTGTCCCAGCGCACAGGCCCACCAGCTCGACACCATATCGACATACTGCTTTCCCTGATCATCGAAGAGATAGATTCCCTCGCCCCGCACCATGTTTGGGAATCCTTTTTCAATGGCGGAGAAGGTTGTATAGGGATGGAATATTTTATTTTTCATAGGGCTAGTTGATCCGCAATCTTTTCAATTTCAGCGATGACGGGGACAGGGAGTTTGGAATAGTCGGGGGCGAGGGATTGCAGGGCGGTGCAGTAGGGAATGGTTCCGAGGACGGGGACTTTTCCGAAGTGTTCGATGGTGGTGGCGTTGTCTTCTTCGATCAGGCCGGGCTCGTCGGGGGTGCTGGCGACAAAAACGACGCCGGCGATGTCGAGTCCATCGGAGCGCAGCGCGCGGATGGAGAGCAGGGTGTGGTTGATGGTTCCAAGGCCGGGGCGTGCGGCAATCAATACGGGAAGTTTAAGCGCTTGCATCAGGTCGAGCATCAGCTCACGGCGGGTGAGTGGAACTAGAATTCCGCCTGCGCCTTCGGCGATGACGAACTCGTATTCTGCCGCCAGCGTCCGCGTAGCGATCACGATTTCGGCCATATCGATTTCCGTTCCCGCCATTTCGGCGGCGAGGTGCGGTGAGCAGGCGGGTTCGAAGGTGTAGGGGGACATGTTGGCGTAGGTTTTGGAGTCAACCATCATCGATGCCATGGATAATGAGTAGTCCAAGTCGGGGACGGAGAGGCTTTGGGCTTTAGGCCTTGGGCCACAGGAGAAAACCCATGGACAATCTAAAAGGCAAAGTACTGAATTTGAAGGACGAGATCGCCAAG
>JAUXGY010000200.1 GCA_030621805.1 Kiritimatiellales bacterium
TAGTCGCTGAAGTCGAGCGAGACGCCGCGCTGCGAGCCCGCGTGGAAACCCGCCAGCCCGCGCAACGCACGGCGCGGCGGAACAAAGCGGTATTGCAACCCCGCCTGTTCGCCCTGCTGCAACCATGTTTGGTATTTCATAAAAGGCTTTAGTCCTTAGGCTTTGGGCTTTAGGTCTTGGGGCGGGCGGAAGGCTGCGAATTGGCGGAAGATCCAGCGGGCGTTGAGGAGGAGGAAGAGCCCGCAAACCACCCCGGCGAAAAGCAGATGGCTTTCGGGTTCCTTGTCGAATGCCGCAAAGGGATTGCCCATGTGCCAGAGCAGCTTGGCCCGTCCCGTGGGGTCTACCGCAAAGTTGGCCAGCAGCGGCAGGATGCAACCGAGCGCGGCGAGGAACAGAGCGATGGCCCAGGTATATTTTTCCGAGCAAAAGCGGCGGACAAACGTGACCCGGCGGATAAACACCGCCATCAGGCTATACATCATTCCATAGAGTAGCCATGAAGCAAGCACGGAGCCTTCGGAGTAGCCAAGACCAAGAGTATGAACTCCAATCGTGATGCATCCGAGGGTTAGGCACCAGGCCCAGCCACTGACCGGTCCGTTGAAGAAGGGGAAAGCGAGCAGGCGGAGGAAGGCGTTCTTCGGGACGGCGTGCTGTACCCGACGACTGAGTACCGAGGGATCGCTTGTGCACAGAAACAGGGCGAGGCCTGCGCCGAGTACGAAGATATAGGACCAAGCCTCAAATGCATCCGGCTGTAGTATTGTGGTGAGGCCCGCCACGATCCAACAGGCGGTAATGGTGATGCGGGCGGGCAGCGCGCGGTTCGATACTTTAGGCGAAATCAAGGTGGTGGTCAGCGCGCCGAGCATGGGCAACAGGAGGGCGACCACGACCAGAAGCACTGCGACGAATTCGCCGCTCACACCGCGACTGCCAAATGACAGGGTAAGCCCCGGGAACATGAGTAGGAGCATGAAGTAGCCGATGCCTATTAAGCCGGTAAAGACCCGGCTGGTGGGTAGGCAGACCAGAAGCAGGCACCCTATTGTGGCCAGCAGTACCAACGCCATCTGCATGGCGAGGTAGAGCAGGACCTCGAACAGCCCGATTCCGCGTAGGAGCACCGTCAGTACCATGAACGGCATCGATACGCTGAAGAGCAGTACCGTCATCCAAAGGGCCGAGATCATTTTTCCGAAAATGATCGAGCGGGGCGGGATGGTGCTCACAAAGAGCAGGTCCATGCTGTTGGCCTGCTTCTGCCCCAGAAAGGGGAGGGCGGTAAATGCCGGAACAAAGAGAATGGTGGCATAGCCCAGAATCATATAGAGGATCATGAACAGATCTTTTCCTTTAGAGAAGGCGTTGTAGGACTTGTGCCCTGTGGTGAGCACATAGAGTGCCGAGGCCACCACCATGATCAGCAGGAATGCCATCATGATACCTACGGCAAACCGGCTGCGTACCAACTGGCGCGACTCGCGCAGGACCACCGGATTGGTTCGGTCCACCATCCAATTCACCACGCTCATTGCACATTCCCCTTTGTAATCGACATAAAAATATCTTCCAGATCCACCGTCTCCTGCCGAAATTCTGCCAGGCGGCAGCCCTGCTGGACCAGCGCCGTCAGGATATCCGCGCCGGCATCTTCGTCGCCATCGATGCTTACCATCAGCTCGCCTGCTTCGTCGTGAGCCTCCTCCACCGTCGGCAGCCGCTGTAGCTCGTGCCGCACCTTTTCCGGATCCTCCAGTGGGCGAACCACCAGCTTGAGCGAGGCTTGCATGCGCGACTTAATATCCGCCACCGTTCCTTTTTCCAGAATCCGCCCGCTTTCGATAATCACGACCCCGTGGCAGATTTCTGTTAGCTCCGAAAGAATGTGCGAGCTCACCAGAATGGCTTTCTTCTGTTCCGCAAGGGCGCTGAGTAGCTCGCGCAGCTCGATGCGTGCGCGCGGGTCGAGCCCAGCGGCCGGCTCATCCATCAGGATGACCCCCGGGTCGTTGAGTAGGGCACGGCCGACGCTGACGCGCTGCTTCATTCCTTTCGAGAGCGCCGCGAGCACCTTGTCGCGCATTCCCTCGACGCCGGTAAACTCTTCGATATCCGCTACCGCCGTGCGGCAGCGCTTGCCGCGCATGCCGTAGGCCCGCGCAAAGAATTCAAGATATTCGTGGACCGTGATATCCTTGTGCTCCGGGAGTGAGTCCGGCACAAAGCCGATGCAGCGGCGCACCTGTTCCGGATCCTGCACCACGGAGACGCCGTCGATGAAGGCGTCGCCATGGTCCGGCTCCATCATGGTGGAGAGGATGCGCATGGTGGTGGTCTTGCCCGCGCCGTTGGGTCCCACGAAGCCAAAGATATGGCCGGAGTCGAACGAAAACGAAACGCCGTCGAGCGCCGTATTTTTCCCGAAAGTCTTGTGCAGCTGGTCCACGACAATCTTCATGGCTGTTCCTCCGTGGCCAGAATGCCATAGACGGTTCCGCTGGCTTTAAGCTTTATTTTCCGATCGCCCAATCCGTGCTCCATGAAGGGTGCGCCGTCGAGTATGGCGATGTAGCTTCCGGGAACGAGATAGTGTTGTGGATTTTTGTGTAGCCGGTTTTCGGCCTTGTTGAAGTCTTCCGTAAAGAGTCGGTGGAGGAGGATTTCGAAATGGGTGCTCCATCCCTGCTTGTCAGGTTCCAGTGTGACCCGCTGGCCTGCCTTAATCTTTTCGGCAAAGAGGAAGTGCCCGTTAGCATCGCGCAGCCAGAGCGACTGGATATCCGCGCCGAGGCCGTTGACCACCTCGACCTGGCCTTCGGTATCCACGCTGACCTCCAACCGTTCGCGTCGCACCGCGCTCCGCCGGCACATGAAAAACGCCGGTACCCGAGCCTGCACCCACCCGTGCGACAGATGCTGCCCGCGCGTCCAGTCAACTTTTTTAGGGTCGTTCCAATTGTATCGCTTCACTTGCAAGAGCTCCCAGTCGTCGGGAAAGAAGAGCCCCTTGGCGGGGCGTTGCGGGCAATAGTAGCCCGCCCAGCCCAGCGTGGTGGCCACGTGCCGTTCTTGATCCAGAAGTGTGAGCCCCGCCAGCCGCACGGTGGGCGTGATGCCTTCGGATACGAACGAGTAGCCCAGCACCAACCCGCAGGCGATGGCCGATTCGAGCGGAACCATCCACAATAGCCAGATCCGCCGGTTGGTCTTGGCCAGCAGCACCACCGTCAGCGGCCCCGCCACCAAGGCGAAGACGGTGACGAGCAGCAGAAAGCCGCGCACCGGAACCGACATTTGATCCACCAACGGGAACTTTTTATTCATCGGGGCTTCATTTTGATTGAGGTCAAACGTATCGAAACCCTTGCGCCAGACCCGCTCCTCCAGCTTGATTTTTTCAAAGTCGTTCGATGCATGCATAAAGCATCGGCCAAAGCCCACGGCATAGGTTTTCGAGTCAAGTTGCTGCACGGTTTTTCCGGTAAAGGGGAAGGGGCCGCCGCCCAGTATGCTCAACGTTCCGCCGCATTCCACATATTGCTGCAACGCCGCCAGCACGTGGGGGGGCATCGATTCAATGTCGGGGCGCTGCAGCACGATGCCGTCGAAGCCGGAGTAGGCCAACCAATTTTCGCTCCACTCCTGCGGCGGGAGATCCGTGCGGCAGAGGGTATATGCATTGTTAAACTGGTTGGCTTTTTTCCAGCCGCGCAGTTTTTCGATCCGTTTTTGCAAGTCGTCCTGATTGATGGATTTACTGGCTAGGAGCGAAACCTTCTTTCTCGCCCCGTATCCAGAACGGGAAAATAGACTGCCGCCCTTTTTGGTTTGGCGATTATCCACCGTGGCCTCTATTTGCATATAGGGTCTGGATGGGGGGATAAACATGGAAAATGCGAGACGGGCGTTGGGCGGGGCGGTTACGGTTTTGGTAATGCGGGAGCCATTGCCTGTTAAGTCTACCCGCACCTCGTGGGCTTGGCTGGGGGAGCGGTTCTCCACCGTGAAGCGACATTCGGCATAGCCATGGGAGAGTTCCTGATCAAAGACCGCCTGCCCGCGCACCTTGATATCGCCCACGTTCAGCGTGGCCTCCGCCCCCGCGAGCAGGGGCAGCAGGCACGCGATCAATAGGAACCATTTCCTCATGCCGGCTCTCCTTCAATGGCGATGCTATCGGGCAGATCCAGTTCCGTTTCCGGTAGCTCCGCGAGCAGGGAGGCGATGAGCTCGTGGATGTCGATGTGGTCGAAGCGGGCGCGGTAGTTGAGGATGAGGCGGTGGTTGAGGACAAACGGCGCCACCTTGCGGACACCCCCGAAACCGACGGTTGGCCGCCCGCCCATCAGCGCCCAGGCGCGCGACGCCTCGGCGATGCCGATGGCGGCGCGCGGGGAAACGCCGTATTGCACATATTGTGCAACCTGCTCCGTCGCTTCCGCGTTGCCGGGATGGGTGGCGGAAACGATCCGGGCAATGTAGCGTGCCACCGCCGGAGC
>JAUXGY010000138.1 GCA_030621805.1 Kiritimatiellales bacterium
CTAGACACCCGTTGCCGAAGAATAGCCCGTGCCGGTTTGCATTGTTGTACGACTCCTGCGCCCAGTAGTATTTGCCATAACCACGCACCATGGCCAACCACGCTCCCCGCCGGTGCCCCATGAGCCCGGCATAGTTCATGGCGAGGTTGCCATGGGGTGGCGGCTCGGGTGTTGTTTTTTCATCTACATAGATCGCCTTTGTTGCGTCCTGCGGCTTCAGGCGCAGATAGGCGGTAGCAAGCTCCGGGTCAAGCCGACCGTCGGGGTAGCCGCGCCCGGCCTCGGCCATTTTGGCAAAGGTGGATGGATTGAGCGACTGGCGCCCCGGGTGCCGCCCATGCAGCGTCACGGGCAGATCGACCACGTTGGCATAGTAGCGCATGTTCAACAGGGCGCGTTTTACGGCATCGAATGCTTCGCGACTTGGCAGGAACGGCGTGTCGGCCACCCGCAAAAAAGAATCGGCCGTCGAGGCCATGGCACCTCCCGCATAGGCATAGTAGTGGGCGCCGTGATGGTACAAACTTCCGTCGGGTTTTATGGTATCGATGATCTGGCGGTCGTAGGACCGCTTGAAGACCCGCAGGTGCTTAACGATTTCCTCGGGGGTCTCGTGCATCAAGGCAATCTTGAAGAGGTAGCGTACGTTGTTGTAGTGGTGGTCCATGCTACGGCTTGCGCGTCCGTCCTCAAAGATCCGAGCATAGTTATAGTTAAACTTAAGCGTATTGCGGACGCGTTCCAGCCGCCCACTGCGCAAGAGCGGTTCGCGCATGGTGAAGCACGCTTCGCCGTGCGTGCGTCCGATATAGTTGTTCAAACCACCAATGCTACCTTGGGCCACGCCCCCCAATGTCCGAAAATGGTCATCAAGCATGAAATAAAGAGTTTCGAGCCGCGTCGCCAACGCATCATCCCCGGTACGCAACCAGAGGTCAGCGACTCTTTTCATATCGGGGGTCAGCTCCTTCCATGTCGCACTGCGCCCCACGAGGTGGCCATCCGCCAGCATTCGAAAATCATATTTATTGCGCAGGTGCTTTTCTAGTTTTTCGACGCTGCCCTCGGCAACACGCCCATCCTTCCGGCGCTTCGGAAGAAATCGTGCAACGGTCGCCAATTCCGCCGTTGTCGGTTCTGCGAGCAGCTCCCTATGCGGATAGCGGGCGATGTCGTATGGTTTCCACACCTCCATCACTGGATGTTGCTTATTGCGAAAGTCGAAAGGCTTGTTAACCACCAAGGCATCCAGATAGATCGTCCCGCCTTCGCCCGTAGCCGGAGCCTCGACCACGATGCGGTCGGTGGCCAGCAGGTTGACCTGGTTTCGTTCCTCGATTCCGGATTTCCAGGAGTAGTGATACGAAATGCGTTGCCAGCCTTCGATATGGAGCGGGTATGCGAACGAACCACCTTGCCGATCGCCCGCCATCCACCGAAATACCAGCGACCCGTCGCGCCGCTGCTCGTTGTAGGTTTTGAGTTCGATGGCCGAGCGGGAGTAGTTTCCATATCCAGTCCACACGCCGATGTCACCTATCGGCCCCGTCCTGATCGTCAACCGGTCGCCCGGCACCCAGTCCCAGCGTAACGAGGATTTCCCGTCCTGCGCATAGCGCTCGCTGATGGAGAGCCTTCCCTTCGCGGCGTGGATATGCGGAGGCACGTTATCTTCGAACGACTGCAATGCATCCGCCGCCGGGATCTCCAGCGAGGTTCCCGCTCGCGCGGGAATACCGATCAAACAAACCCCAACTACAAAGAGGAGGAGCAACCTCACGACGCAGGATCGGTAATCTCTTCTTTATTTTTCTCGTCGCGGAAGAGCAGGAAGAATAGCACCAGAATCACGGCGGAGGCCGAAGCGGGATAGACCCAGAAGGCTTTCCACTGTATCTGTTGCCATTGGGTCAGCGATTTCGCGTTGGCGGCCGCAAAAGCAGCAACCTCGCCTTGGTTCTTAAAGTTCGCTTCCGGGAGTGCGGCCTCCAGCGAGAAGACCTTTGCCTCCGTTGCTTTCTGAATGGGCTCAATCATGTTGTTGCCCGCAACAAGATAGTTTTCGGCACCCACGGGATTGGCATCGATCCACTCTTCCATCTTCGTATTGTCCGCGCCCCAAGGTGTTCCGGGGAATGGGGTAACGAGCTGACCTTGGATTTTCCCGACCAACTGTGCGCCAATCAGAAGCCCCACGCCCAGTGTCATCAGAACGAGGAAGCCTTGGGCCTGGCCACGCAGGGCATCGGGCGCTTTTTTATCGGTGTAGATTTGGCCGGTCACAAAGAAGAAGTCGTAGCAGATTCCGTGGAGAAGAATCCCCACGAGCACCATCCAGGCCACGGGACCCACCGCGCCGAAACTAAACAAACCATAGCGAACCACCCACGCGAGCATGCCGAGAACGAGCATCTTTTTGACGCCCAGCTTGGCGAAGAAGAGCGGCATGATGATCATGAAGATGATTTCCGACATCTGCCCGAAGGTCATCTTGAAGACGGGCTCGGCAATTCCAATACCGCCCACAAACGCGGCGGCACTGGCATAGTAGGCGGCCAGCGGAATGCAAATGAGCATGCTGCCGAGCATAAATACCAGGTAGTTGCGATCCTTGAGCATGGCGAGCGCATCGAGGCAGAGCACATCGCGCACAGCCACTTTTTGGCCTTTCATGGCAGGTGGAGTTGAAGGAAGGGAGAAGGCATAGAGCCCCATCAACACACAGGCACCACCGGCAAAGGTAAATTGGTGGAAGCTACCTCCCAAGAGCAGCTTCGAAAGCACAATACCCGCCACAATCCAACCAATGGTTCCAAACACGCGAATGAGCGGAAACTGCTTTTCCTGGTTGGTCATGTTTTTCATGGCGATCGTGTTGGTTAGGCCGAGCGAAGGCATGAAGCAGATGGCATGGAGCAGCAACAGCGGCATAAAGACGCCTTGGCCATATTGTTCAACCAGCGGAGGAAGTGCCAGAAAGGCTACGCCGCCAAGGATCTGGAGTACCCCGAGAATACGTTCGGCATTAAAGAACCGGTCGGCCAGCATACCGAGGATGAACGGCGAGATGATTGCTGCCACCGGACACACCGAATAGGCCCAACCCAGCGTGCTGCCGCCCCAGGTGCTACCATCGAAGGTTCCGGCGCTAACCATGCCGGCGAGGAAGCCGCCCATGGATACATACCACGCCCCCCAAATAAAAAACTCGAGGAACATCATAATGGCCAACCGGCCACCAATGAGGGGTGTTTTACTTGATTCACTCATGATAGATCTCCTAACCGTTTAACCGCCAATTTAATGTCGTCCGCGCGGGTTTCGCCCGCTTCGCGTTCAATCGCCAACGTACCTGAAAAACCAATTTCGTCCAAGGTCTGGATAAATTTCCCGCCCTCCACCTCGCCGTCGCCCCATGGGACTTCCGCGCCCCACTCGCCGGGGGTGTTGCTGGCGATTGCGTCTTTAATATGCACATGCTTGATCCATGGCGCCAGCGTTTTGACGGCTTCGATGGGGTCGCCCTTGCCGTAGAGGATCATGTTGGCCGGATCAAAGTTGACACCCAGTGCCGGGTGGTTGAGATCCTCTAGAAAACCGCGCAAGTCCTGCGCGGTTTCCTGCCCGGTCTCTAGCAACAGCACCACCTGCTTTTCCAGTGCGGCATCGGCCAGTTCCTTTATGCGGACGCAGAACTTTTGATAGCCTGCTGCATCGTTATGGTCGATGAATCCGGCGTGGAAGGAGAGCAGGCCAACGCCCGCCTCGGCGGTTTTCATGATGGCATCGAGCACGATGGCGCGGTTGGTTTCCCAGCAGTCATCCGGCATGATTCCACCGGTTTTGCGGATGCTCTCGAGCGTGGAATAATTCTCCTGCGGAAAGCCGACCATGGCGCAGGAGATCGTCCATCCGTATAGCGAGATCGCTCCGAAAAATTCCTCGAAGGCCGCCACTTCTAAATGGATATGCGGAATACCCGCATCGAGCATCGTTTGCTGTACGAGTGAAAGATCGTTGTTTAGCGACCAACTACAAATACCGATTGATTGCTTCATGGTGTTATCGTCTCCAAGGCCATCCGCACCGATTCGCGCGCCTGCTCTGGCGGGATGATTATTTTCGTGTTTGTTCCGGCCAGCAGGCCGGAAAAGTATTCTATTTCGCCTTTGTACCCATCGCCCGCGGCGACTTCTGGAGTGAAGGGTTCGCCTTCGGACGGATAGACTTTCAGCGCGGATCCATCAAAAACTAGCGCTGCGGTTTCGAATATGATCTTAAAACTCATCTGGAAGCCGAACGATCTTGGCATGGCCCAACTGGCGGTGGCGGTGATGGCGCGTCCATCGCCATAGTCAACCTGCGTTTGGACATGCCCGATGCCGACCGAGCGGATGGTTGTGGGCGTGCCAAAAAGATATTGGATAAAGTCGAGATCATGGATGTGCAGGTCGAGCGCAATTCCTCCGCTCTTCGCCGGATCGGCAAGCCAGCTATCATCGGCCCACGCCGGAGCATCGGTCAGTCGGGAAAAATCGGCCGCGATAACGGATCCGTATTCCCCGCTTTCGACGGCCTTTTTCACCCAGACATATTCCGGCCAGAAACGAATGCAATGGGCCACCATCAGGTGCTTTCCCGCAGCGGATGCCGCCGCGATCATGGCATCGCAATCCGCCACGCTCAGCGCCATGGGCTTTTCGCAGAGCACGTGGACACCCGCTTGCAGGCATTGGATGGAAACGGCCTTGTGCAGATGGGTCGGGAGCGCAATGGAAACCACATCGAGGTTTTCATGGGCAAGCATTTCGGCGACGTCGGTATAGATGGCCACGCCCTCGAGATCGAGTTGGTCGGAGCTTGCATCGATATTACCTTGTTTGGCCGCCCCCGTTATGGGGTTGGCATCGCATACGGCCACAACATCCGCGCCGTCGACCGCCTGCCAGTTTCGCAAGTGTACTCCGCCCATGAATCCGAGTCCGATGATTCCAACCCGAATCATGACAAGCCCTTCACTGCCCAACCGTCGCGATAGTCGCTACGGATAAATTCATTCGCTGCGGTTTTGTTGGTGAAGCGTAATTTTTTGGCGTCCCATTTCAGGGTCTTGTTCGGGAAGCGCGAGGCCAAGGCACCGAGCAGGACGATTTCCGTCAGCGGCCCGCCGCAGGTGACAAAGTCGGCAATGGGTTTGATGTCCTCGCCGCGCACGGCCTTGATGAAATCCTGATAGTGGTCGCGTGCCGGGAATTTTGGATAGCGGTAGTCCACGAAATCCTCTAGCGGATAGGGCTTTGGCAATCCCATATGAGGTGCCAGAAGCGCCCCTTTCGTTCCAATGAAGACACAACCCATACTGGGGACACTGCCTCCAACCTGATCCTGCACCTCTTGCGGCGGGCGCTCCGCTCCGTCGTACCAAGTGGCCTTGATGGTTTTGCCCTTCGTATATTTTGTGCCGGGAAAAAGATACTCGAACTTTTCGTTGACCGCCCAGTTGGTTTCGTTAGGCACCCCTCCGACAGACCGAACCGCAAGCGGTGAGCCGATCTTCAGAGCATGGAACATGGGGCTGTAGATGTGGCAACCCATGTCGCCCAGCGTTCCGGTGCCGAAGTCGAGCCGTTTGCGCCAGTTCCCCGGGTGGTAGTAGCCGCTGATGTAGGGCCGTTTTTTCGCGACACCGCACCACAGATCCCAATCGAGATTTTCGGGAACCGGATCACTCCGCTCTGGCAACGGATTGGGGTCGCCCC
>JAUXGY010000189.1 GCA_030621805.1 Kiritimatiellales bacterium
GGTGCATTCTACACCTCGGACGGAGTCGGGCCAGGCAATCACTGGCACAAAAACCTGGTTTACAAATCGGGCAATATGGGAGAATCCTCGATTTTTGCATTGGATGGAGCGACATTCAATCGGTTCACCATCGATGACAACGTGGTGTGGGCGGACAAGCATATTCTTGAGGTCGCATCTGTCCGTGGGAACAAAATCGACGGACGTCCTACCAATTCAGTGGCACGAAACAACTCCCGAGTGAAACCGAAGGTAGGACTCCCTACCGTCAATTCAGATGGGATCCTGGTTCCTCCCTTTGAGTTCGGCCCCTACGTGAAGCTCTATCGCGAGATCCATAGCGGGATCAACAAGTTAGGTGGATGGCCTGGCAACCCACCACTTCATATTCTTCCCGTCGTTGGCAGACCCTTGCTCTGCATGGGAACCACCGATGGCAAAACTGAATTTATGGGTCAGACCGAAGTTAAGATTGAGGTCTATGGATCTTACAATGAAATCCACTACACGCTCGACGGCTCAGAGCCTACCGAGCGTTCGCACCTCTACAACGGCCCCGTGAAGATCACCAAGACATCTACGATGAAAGCCGTCGCCTACTATTCGCCGCGTTACCCAAGAGCGCCTGCAATCCAGCGGAAACGGACGCCTGAAGTGCAGATCAAACTGAGTAAAGCTCGCGAGGCTGTTGATGCGGCGGCGGCTGATGTGGTAGCTCGCTTGAAGCCGGGTATTAGTTGCGCCTACTTCGATGGCGTTACAGCTTTTGGTGGCGAACTTGGACTGAAAAAACTCCCATCACGTTTCAACTTAGAAGAGGCAAAAAAACGTTCAGTGATCCCTGAGATTTCGATCGCATCCAGCAAGTCCAAGGAAAACTTCGCCTTTGAATTTTCAGGATACATCAAGATTGAAACTGAAGGTCTCTACACCTTTGCACTCGCCAGTGATGACGGTAGCCGACTTGTGATACAGGGTGAAGTTGTGATCTCTCACGATGGCATGCACAATGCCGCAACCGAGAAAACGGGCAGCATCCTTCTGAAAAAAGGATACCATCCGATCAGACTGGACTATTTCCAAGGAACAGGAGGCGCCACCCTGAGGCTGAGCTATTCTGGCCCTAACACTAAAAAACAGTCAGTTCCCAAGGAGGTGCTTTTTCATGATGCCTCGAAACAGAAGTAACGGTAAGATGGGAAATACGCGCATCGTCGCCCGCCTGACAATTCCTTATTGAGTAAGAAAAGGGGTCACCGATGAATCTTAGAATTGCACCCTTCCTCCGCCGGAAATATGCTCTACCCATACTCTTCGGTGTAGTCTTCCATTGAGGCCTTGATCACGGCGTAGGCCTGCTCGCGGCCATAGATTTTTTCAATCTGCACGTCGGACGGCTGGCCGGGGACGAGCTTGTAGGTTGCGAAATAGTGGCGAAGGCGTTCAAGCAGGGCGGGGGCGATATCCTTGACGTCTTGGGCCTCTTTCCAAAACTGGTCGTTGTCGAGCACCGCAATAATCTTGTCGTCAGCTTCGCCGTTATCGACCATCTGAATGCCGCCGATCACGCGGGCCCGAAGGATGACCTCGCCGCGGTTGATAGGGCGCTCGGTGATGACGCAGATATCGAGCGGATCGCCGTCGCCCTGCTTCGACTTCGGTGAAAGCGCGTTCACTCGTTCGGCGCAGTAGGTCTGTGGGATGAAGCCATAGAGCGTGGGGGTCATGGAGGAGGTCAACTGGGGGCGGTCGACGCGCAGGTAGCCCGTGGTTTTATCGACTTCATATTTCACCGCGTCGAGCGGGGTCATCTCAATATAGGCATTAACAATGTGCGGCTGGTCTTCGCCAATTTCAAGCCCGTGCCAGGGGTGCGGCCGCCAACGATAGAATGATTTCGGGAATCCCATGAGTATGTCCTTCCTTATCGGGTTGCTAATCAATGCGCACGATATCTGCGCCGAGTGCGGCAAGTCGATCTTCAATCGCTTCATATCCGCGGTCGATCACCTGTGCGTTCTTGATGACGCTTTCGCCTTTGGCGCAGCAGGCGGCAATAAGCATGGCCATGCCGGCACGGATGTCGGGGCTCGTCAGCGTGCTACCGCGTAGTTGCGTGGGACCCACCACCACCACACGGTGGGGATCGCACGGAATAATGTTGGCGCCCATGGCCATGAGGTGGTCGACAAAATACATGCGGCTCTCGAACATTTTTTCAAAAAACAGGGCGGTGCCTTTCGTCTGCGTGGCGAGTACGATGCAGACACTCATTAAATCGGAAGGAAAGGCGGGCCAGATGCCGTCTTCGATCTTGGGGGTGGCGTTGCCTTCGTCCGGTCGAATGCAGCGTTCAGTTTGCTGCGGAACAACCAAGGTGCGGCCATCGCGGGTCCAGTCTACGCCTAGTTTAGAAAAGGCACGCTGCATAACCTGCAGGGTCTGTGGCTCTCCGGCGTCCGGAATCGTGAGCGAGCCGCCGGTTACGACCGATGCCGTGATATAGCTTCCCACTTCGATATAGTCCGGTTGCACGGTGTATTCCGCGCCATGCAGTTTTTCCACGCCTTGGATGGTCAGCATGTTGGTTCCGATTCCGGAGATGTCCGCGCCCATCTGGTTCAGCAGGTGGGCAAGGTCTTGCACATGCGGTTCGCAGGCGGCGTTATAGATTGTGGAGGTGCCTTCCGCAAGGGTTGCGGCCATCAACACGTTTTCCGTAGCGGTCACACTGGCTTCGTCGAAAACCATTTTCCAGGCCTTCAGCGAGCCTGCTTTAAATCGGAATGCTTGGTCGGTGGAGATTTCTGCGCCAAGGGAGCGCAACCCGTAGAAGTGGGTGTCGAGGCGGCGCCGCCCGATCACATCGCCGCCCGGCGGGTAGATGGTTGCTCCTCCGTGCCGGGCGGTCAGGGGGCCGGCCAGCAGGATTGAGGTGCGGACGCGGGAGCAAAGTTCCTGACTTAGTTCGGTGGTTTGCAACCCTTTTGCGCAGAGGGTGGCCGTGTGGCCATCGATGGAAGCTTCAATGCCGAGCGTTCCCAGCAGTTCCAGCATGATCTTCACATCGTTGATTAGCGGAACGTTGTGAAGCACGACGGGCTGGTCGGTCAGCACGCACGCGGCGAGCATGGGAAGCACCGCATTCTTGTTGCCGCGCGGGTGGAAGGTTCCGCCAATTTCTTTCCCGCCATTGATGATGAATTTTGCCACAGTCTGTTCCCTTAATATGAAAGAGGGGAATTTCCCAGAGATTGGAAAAAGAAGCAATCGCTTTTGGCCGCCGAGGCCTAATTAAAGCAGGTTTCCGAACTCTCGGTGTCGATTTCGCAACGGGAGCGAAACCGTTTACGGATTACGGAATTCTTCCTGCCAGATCCAGACTCTTTTATGTGAGATGACTTTTCCATCGCGTTCCAGCCCCGAGGCGTCAATGGATTCGGACCGGATGGTTCGGTTGACACAAGAACACAAAACCAAGGTTGCGAGTGTCAATAGGATCATGGAATAAACGTGTTTCATATTAAAGTCCCCTTAAGTGCGTTGGGGGGCATATTATCGGGCGAGGTGTTTTCCTCAAGCACATTGACAAAGAATTTGTGCCGGGAGGTGGCTAGCAGAAAGATAGAACAGACGCGTTTCACGAGCGGCCCCTTTTAGAATCCAACTTATTCAACGGGCTGGCCTGTGCCCTCAAGCACATGCCCAAGAAATTCCCGGACTTGGCTGCTCGGAACGGTGAAGCCGATCCCCTGCGAGTTTTCAATCTGCGCCGTATTCAGCCCGATCCAGGCTCCGGCCAGCGTGATCAGCGGGCCGCCGGACGAGCCGGGGTTGATCGCTGCGTCGGTCTGGATATAGCGTACATACCGGCCATTGGCATCTTTTTCTTCAAATAGGCTACGGCCGGTGTGGCTGATGATTCCCGCCGTGACGGTATGCCCAAAGCCGAGCGGGTTGCCGACGGCAATCACATGGTCGCCGCCGCGCAGGGCGGCCGAGTCACCCATTGGTAGGAAGGCGAAGGGATCGTTTCCGATGGGCTCCACTTTCAGCAGTGCGAGGTCGTAGACCGGGTCGGTTGCCACAATCCGGGCGGTAAGATCCGTGCCGTTTTTCGTCATCACCCGAATTTCTGCGGCATTTTGAATGACGTGCGCATTCGAGAGAATATAACCGCTGGGATGGATGAAGAAGCCGGAGCCCAGCCCAATGCCGGGAAGCTTGGCGGGGATGCCGGTAAACGGAAGCTTGATCGGGATCAGCCGAACTTTCACCGGGGTTTCCGTTCGCACATAGATGCTCACGACGGCGGTGTCGGCCGCACCGGCCACGCGCTGGATCGTACGTGCACGCAAAGGCATGTCCGTCACGGTGATCTGGCTATCCACGTAGAGACTCACGGGCTTTGCTCCCTTTAATTTTTCCGCAGCGGGATGAAGGCTTATGGGGGTGTCCGGTGCAAAACATTCTTCGACCAGCGACACACATCCGGAAAACAGGAGGGAGGAAAGCAACAATAGCGGCACACAATTTTTCATCAGAGGGATTTCCTTTATATAGGGATCAATCTTCCTCCGATCGGAAAAAATGAAAAGCCAATTCTCAAAGCGATCCCCTTGCTTTAGCCCGCTGGGTGTGGTCGGATGCCCCCGGAACCCAGCCCAAAGGAATTGCCATGACCGCTCTCCGCCACTTAATTACCCTGTTTCCCGTCGCTTTTGCTGCCCTTGTTGCCCTGTCCGGATGTTCGGAACTCCCCCCGGAAGAGCCCGCAGAAGTTCCTATGGAAGTGTCCTCCGAAGAACCCGCAGTTATTTCGCAACAGGAGGTGATCGAGGC
>JAUXGY010000427.1 GCA_030621805.1 Kiritimatiellales bacterium
ACCTGATTCCGTGGAGGTCGAATACGGGCTCGCCCTACTCATGCTGGTAGGTGAAGGCATGCACTTTGCCCTCGGCAATGCCGCCCAAGCCACACGGGCTCTCGGCGACGCCGGGGTTAATATTGAGATGATCAACATGGGTGCCTCCGAAACCAGCATCATGTTCGCCGTCAAGGAAACGGATCGCAAAATGGCCATCCACGCCCTCGGCGAATCCTATTTCGGGTAGAAAATTCCCCCCTTCGGGCTTGGTTCGGCCAAAATGGGTGGGGTATATTCCCCTCCTCTTACCCATGGACGGTGAATGATCATGAATGCTGACAACAAGGTTTTTATATACGACACGACGTTGCGCGATGGTGCGCAGGCGGAAGGGGTGGTCTTTTCGCCGGTGTCGAAGATTCGGGTGGCGAAAATGCTGGATGCGTTCGGGGTGGACTATATCGAGGGCGGCTATGCCGCTTCGAACCCGAAGGACATGGCCTTCTTCAAGGACAAAAAGAAGGAAAATCTTCAGCATGCGAAGGTGGCCGCATTCGGCAGCACGCGCCGTGCAAATACTCCGGTCGAAGAAGATAAAGGCACACTGGCATTGCTGGAGGCCGACACCCCGGTTTGCACCATTTTTGGGAAGAGCTGGCTGTTGCATGTAACGGAGGTGTTGCATACCACGCCGGAGGAAAATCGGGCGATGATCGAAGACACCTGCCGCTTTCTGAAGGAGCATGGCAAGGAAGTGATCTACGATGCGGAACACTTTTTCGATGGATACAGCGACAACCCGGAATACGCCTTACAAACGCTGGACGCCGCCGTGAAGGGCGGGGCGGATGTTTTGGTACTGTGCGATACCAACGGCGGCCGCTTGCCGCACGAGATTTTTGAGGTCACGACCCGCGTTCGCGAAACCTTTGGCGTTGCGGTGGGGATTCATGCGCACAATGATTCGGAACTGGCCGTTGCGAATAGCATGGAGGCGGTTCGCGCGGGTGCGGTGCAGGTGCAGGGAACGATCAATGGCTTTGGTGAACGCTGTGGAAATGGAAACCTGATTCCGGTGGTGGCGAACCTGATCATGAAAACGGACCGAGCCTGCCTGGCCGACGAGTCGAAGCTGGCCGGGCTAAAACAACTTTCAAGATTCGTGAATGAACAGGCCAACCTGCGTGACAATACGCGCGCGGCCTTTGTGGGCGATAGCGCGTTTGCACATAAGGCGGGGATGCATGTCGATGGTGTGCGTAAGGTGTCGCAGAGCTTTGAGCATGTGCCGCCGGATGCGGTTGGCAATGAGCGTCGCATTCTGATTTCCGAGCTTTCGGGTGCGAGCAATGTGATGGAAAAACTGCTCGAAATGGGCAAGGACCATATTGATCGCAAGTCGTCGGAGGTGCGCGAGATTCTGCAAACACTGGAAAAGATGGAGAAGGGCGGCTATGTCTATGAGACGGCTGATGCCTCCTTCAAAATGCTCATCAAGAAGGTCCTCAAGGAGCATCGAAGCTTCTTTGAATTGGAAGGGTTCCGTGTGGTGGTGGAGAAGCGCAGTAAGGATGAATCCTGCCTTTCGGAGGCGACGCTTAAACTGAAGGTAAATGGTGAGCGAGCCTTTACGGTAGGCGAGGGCGACGGCCCTGTCGATGCATTGAATATGGCGCTGCGCCGTGCACTTCATGAATTCTATCCGGATATCGACGGCGTACATCTGGCTGACTACCGTGTGAGCATCCTCGACCCCGAGGAGGCGACGGCTGCGAAAACGCGCGTGGTGGTGGAGTCGTCTGATGGCGAAACCACCTGGACCACGGTCGGCGTATCAGAAAACATTATCGAAGCCTCGTGGGAAGCCCTCGTCGACGGCGTGGAATACAAGCTGTTCCTGAATGAGGAAGAGTCGGGGGAGTAGTCCTCTACGAGGAATATTAGGAGAATTTATGAGTGATTTAGCGAAAAAGTATGAAGCGAAGGATGTTGAAGAGAAGTGGTATGTGCAGTGGATGGCGGATGGTCGCTTCCATGGCGATAGTGCGGACGGGGGCGACCCGTTCTGCATCGTGATCCCGCCGCCGAACGTGACGGGTATCCTGCACATGGGGCACGCGCTTAATAACAATATTCAGGATGTACTCACTCGTGTGGCGCGTATGCAGGG
>JAUXGY010000175.1 GCA_030621805.1 Kiritimatiellales bacterium
CGGCGACCTGCTCTTCTGCGCCGTTGGTCACCTTTACCCGATAGTGCGCCAATCGGCGACTTGCAGAAATTTCCTTGGCCTTCGCTCGGAGCGTGTCTCCCTTTTTCGTGGCGTGGAAAACCACAATATTTCCATTGGTTAGCAAGGCCACGTTTCCATAGGAATTCGATGCCGCCGCCAAAGCAATATCAGCCAGTGCAAAAATGGTGCCTCCATGTACAACATCGGCCGCATTTAGATGCTGATCCTCAACCTTCAGTACCGCAACGGCACGGCCTTCACTTACCTCCGTCAGTTCAACCCCCAGCAACTTGCCCAGCCGGTCGTTCTCACGAATCAGCTTCTTGATCTTTTCAACACCCATGATTCAAAACCTACGGTTTAGTATTCTACGTTATTAATGCGGCCTGCATATGTTACTAAATTGGGTATAGATAACGCTTCACCTTTGGGGTTCAATCGGTACCCCGCCCCAGCGAGAAGGCCTTCTCATTCACGGCATGCAGCCGCTCCGGCAGCTGCTGGCGGACGGCGTCCAGCCACTGGCCCACCGAAAAATCCATGTGTTTGCTCAGCGCACCGAGCAGTGCCACATTCAGCGTCCGTTTATTCTCCAGTTTCGTTGCGTCGAAGTCAGACGGCTTCACGAGAATCCCGCCCGGCTTGAGATGGTGCTGGTTAACCTCGATCTGGTCTTCACCAAGCACAACCAGAAAATCGGCTTCGCCGACCGGGATCATCGGACTCATGACCTTTTCGCCGAAGCGCAGGTCGGAGGTAATCGCGCCACCGCGCTGGCTCATGCCATGCACCTCGGCCTTCTTCACGTCGTTCCCCATGTCGAACACCACACGCCCGAGAATATCGGTACAGGTCAGGATCCCCTGCCCACCGAGCCCCGCAAATTTTACATTCGTTACTTTATTCATATCAAAATATCCTTTTCGTAACGCGTAATACGTAATTCCAGTCGGGTTACGCATTACTCGTTACGATTCTATCTCACCTTCTCCCCGCGTTCAAACTTAGCATCGCGCGCTATAGCGAGGATGCACGGACGGCGGGCAATGATGACGCTAAGGTCGTTACTGGCCAGCGCATCGGAAACGGCCTTTCCAAATCTCTCGATTTCGCGCGCCGGATCGACGACCACAACGTTATCGACTCCCATCGCAGTGCAGGTGCCTTCCAGCGAAACGGTTTTTCCGGCGGGCAGGTGGTCGAGCTGCTTTCCCGTGCCCGGATGCTCCTGCAGGCCGGTCATGGCCGTGGTTCCATTATCAAGAATTACCACCACATGGCCGGTTGCCGGGCGGTTGTAGACCATATCGGCAATACCGGTCAGCCCACTGTGCATGAAGGTGCCATCGCCAATCACACTCACAATCTTGCGCGCCTGCTCTTCCGGCAGTACGTGGCGCATCCCGAGGGCGATCCCAATGGAGGCCCCCATGCAAACGCAGGTGTCCATGGTTTCGAGCGGCGGCAGCACGCTTAGTGTGTAGCAACCGATGTCGCCGGAAATAACACATCCCAACTTTTTAAGCATCCCGAAGCTGGTGCTATGCGGACAACCGGCACACAACTGAGGAGGCTTGCCGCGCGGCGGAACGGCCTCTTCGGAATCGTCACCTTCAACGATACGTTTAACACGCACCACGTCGAGCTCGCCAAAGCGGTAGCGTTCCATGCGCGGGCGAATCTTTCCTCCCGCCGCCTGCACCTCAGTCTGAATAAACGGATCACTCTCTTCGATCACGATGCAGTCATCGACGGAATCGATAAATTCGAGAATGGCTTTCATGGGGAGCGGATAGACCATGCCGATCTTGAACACCTTGGCATCTGGTGCGGCCTCCAAGACATGGAGCGCTGCGACCCCGTTGGCAATGATGCCTAACGAACCCTCACCGACAATCGTGTTCGGACCCTCGGCGTTATTCCACTCCTCCATCTCGGCGAGCTTCTTGCGCAGGGCTTTGTGCGCGGGGCGGGCATAGCCCGGAATCATGACGCGCTGTTTAATGTCGCGCTCATAGCTTGCCTTGGGAACGTCCGTGGAGTCGCCAGGAACCACAATGGTCTTAGAGTGACAAACCCGCGTGCAGAGGCGGAGAATGACAGGTTGGTTCCAACGCTCGGAAAGTTCGAACGCGAGCTTGGTCATTTCGTAGGCTTCCTGCGAGTCAGCCGGTTCGAGCATCGGCACACCAGCGGCGCGTGCATAGTTGCGGGAGTCCTGCTCGTTCTGCGACGACGCCATGCCGGGGTCGTCCGCCACCGCCATGATTAAACCGCCCGTAACACCGGTGTAGGCCACGGTGAAGAACGGATCGGCCGCCACGTTCAGGCCCACGTGCTTCATGGTGATCAGCGTACGCGTTCCGGCAAAGGCCACGCCAATACCGACTTCCACCGCCACTTTTTCGTTCGGCGACCACTGCGCCCGACCGCCGAGCTTTGAATAGTTTTCCAGGATTTCGGTCGACGGCGTTCCGGGATAGCCGACTCCCAACGCGCAACCCGCATGCATGGCGCCCAGCGCTACGGCCTCGTTACCGCTCAATAATTTTCGTTCCGTACTCATAGATCCTCGTCTCCGTTTAGTAATTCATCGATCCATTCCGGGATGCGCATCGGCTTTCCCGAAGGATCGGTTAAAGCGTGTATCGTGTATCCTTCCGCCACAGGCCGACCATTTTCCACAAGCGAGAGCTTTGATTCAAAGCGTAGGCGGGCGCGGCCCTCCCGAATACAGCTTGTTTCGATTTCGAGCAGGTCGTCATAGCCCGCGCGACCCTTGAACTTCAGGTTCGCCTCCACGATCGGCGCCATCACTCCGCGCTCCTCCCACTCGGCATACGTGCTACCCGTCGCGCGGATTAGCTCGGAGCGGCTCACTTCCATCCACTCAAGCAAACGGGAGTTATAGAACGTCCCCATTCGATCCGACTCGCTGTAGCGCACTCGCAGTTGGTGTGTATGGCTAAACATAAATTCCCCCACCTAAAAGAGACACAGTTAAACGGTTTTCGGCCATCGATTCAACCCCTTATGAATCAGGACATTCCTCCCTTTTTATCTTTCCCGTAACCTTCGTCATATAAATGTGTTACGGCAACGTCCTGTTTAACCCATAGGGTTAGTGCCTCCATAAAATTCTACGTAGAGCCTTGTTTATTAAGTTTTATATTTATCACACCCTATTGGGTGTGATAGTAGATGTGTATGAAAAATCTACGACCCACTCTATGGAGAACATGCCGGGTTCTGGCCAACCCAATTCGTCTGGGCCTGCTACGCGAACTCTTTTCGGCCAAAGAACTTTCGGTGACCGCTTTGGCAACACGCGCCGGATTATCCGAAAAAACAGCAGGCATCTACCTGCGGGCAATCAGTGCACGTGGCTTAATTTCTGCGCGCCCGGAAGGTCGATGGGTTTTCTACGCAGCCAAAACCAATCCTGAGGTAGCGCATGCCGGCGTCCTTCTTTCCATTATTCGGGATTGCTACAAAACAGGCATGGAAAACGAAGATATTATACATTATGTCACGGCTTTTACCCACCAGCGTCGAATCGATATCGCCGCCCAGTTGCAACAAAAGACAATGACCGTCATGGAACTCTCCCTTGCAACGCAAATCTCCCCACCGGCTCTGCATCGTCACCTAAAAAAACTTATCGACCGGGAAATGGTGGAGCACTTGGGAAAAACTTATGCACTAAAAATCCCGAGCAATCCACTGGGTCAGGCATTGCTACAAGCCGCTATTTCATGATCAAGGAGACCGCATGCATTTTTTGATCCTTGTTCTAATGTTATCAAGTGCGGTATTTTTTTTCGGCGCACTCATGCATCGCTCCCGGCGAGTTCGCTATCAAAAACTACTCGCCACCCCGCCCCCGCCAATCTGGCTTCCGATTCTAAAAAAGACCCTCCCCATGATTGGAAGGATGTCCGGAAAACACAAAAATCAGCTATTTGGCTATATGCAGATTTTTCTCTCGGAAAAACAGTTCGAAGGATGCGGTGGACTGGAGCTGAGCGAAGAGATCACAACAACCATCACTGCGCAGGCCTGCATGCTCTTGCTCGGCCGCGAGACTCAGGTGTATCCCAAACTCAAAACCGTTCTCGTCTATCCACACACCTACACGAGTGGGCAAAAGGGAATGTTTGGCGGCGACAATGGGGAAAGTGCTCGGCTCGGAGAATCGTGGGATTGTGGAGTGGTCGTGCTTTCGTGGAACAGTGTCAAAGGTGGCGCGCGAAATTTTGAAGATGGCCATAACGTCACCTTCCATGAATTTGCCCACCAGCTCGACCAAGAAGACGGAGCCGCCGACGGTGCGCCTATCCTAGAGGAACGATCCGCCTATTCCGCATGGGCACGCGTCTTCGGCGAAGAATACAAGGTGCTGGTCGACAAAACACGACGCGGAAAAAAAAGCACGATGGATCGCTACGGCGCCACCAACCCCGCCGAGTTCTTCGCCGTCGCCACCGAAACCTTCTTTGAAAAGCCACGCCAGTTGAAAAGCAGGCATCCCGAACTATTCGAAGAACTACAATACTACTATAAAGTCGATCCGACCGACTGGGTGGAACCATGACTCAAGTTTCTGACCCTCGGCAGTGCTCTTTTGCTCCAACTGATCATGCTCGTGCGCTCTTACCGCCCCATACACCGCCCGGGTTTTCAGGGATGGATCATCTACCTTATCCTTATCTTCATCGGGGTCGTCATTCCGGAACCCATCAGGCTATTTAAAGTTCCAACTGGAAGCATGCAACCCACCCTGAAAGGAATAACAGTAAACAACGAAGTCAAACCCACATCGTTGATGGATCGAGTTATTACGGGCAAAAAAAACATCGAAGTACACGCAACGGCGACGGGTAGGGTCGAAAACATACGAGCAAACTCTAAGGGTCTTGTGTTTTCGATCGGAGGTGTGGAACAC
>JAUXGY010000120.1 GCA_030621805.1 Kiritimatiellales bacterium
AAGTCCGATCCGCTGATCGTAAAGAAAGGCACATCGGCCTCGCCGGCAACCGCCTTAGCAAGCAGCGTCTTGCCCGTACCCGGCGCTCCGGAGAGCAGTACGCCCTTGGGCATCTTTCCGCCAAGCTTTTGGAATTGCTTCGGGTCCTTTAAGAATTCAACGATCTCTTCCAGCTCCTCCTTGGCTTCGTCAACCCCCGCAACCTCCTTGAAGGTGATCTTATTCTTGTCCTGCGTCAGCATTTTTGCCCGGCTCTTGCCAAAGCTCATGGCCCCGCGACCGGCATTTTTCATCTGGCGGATGAAGACAAAATAAATAATACCGAAAATCAGGATAAAGGGCACGATATTGGCCAGTATGGACGGGAGCATGGAGTGCCGCTTCTTCGATATTTTAACGCCCTGTTCCGTCAGCTTGTTAATCAGCTCAGTATCCGGAAATACAATTTCAACCCGAAACTTTTCCTGTTCCCCGCTTTCGGTCACATTCTTGGTTTCCCCAATGGCAAAATAGTTTCCGGAGCCATCGTGCGAGATGGTCACCTTGGTCACCTCGCCCTTCTCCACCTTGGTCAGGAAATCACTATAGTCCATGGATTCAGACTTTTTGGACGAGTTGCCCACCAGATGCAGCACTGCCAGAAAAACCGCCATCATCAGGAACGAAACCAACAGTCCGCGCATCGGCATGGGCGGTGGCCCCTTCTTCTCCGGCTTGTCGGATTTGGAATCTTTCGGTTGTTTTTTGTAGCTCGAATCGTCGGGCCGCTTATCGTATTTTGCCATAATTAAACTCTCTCTTTGAAAAAAACAGGCCAATCATTACCATCGTGCCCGGTCAAATGCAACGATAAGGAGATAAACTTGAACCCTCCCGAATTTGAGTATTGCGCGTTGCGTTGCCGTTTCTTTTTAGGGAGTATTTCCGGGATATCTCCATTGACTGACGGTCTATGGCGAGCATTGAAAAAAAACGACTCAAGAAGAGGCAGAAAATATGATGAAATCCACATTCGAAGCCGTTTATAGCGCGCACAACCCTATTGGAACCGGGTTGTACGACAAAATCCGAAGCCGTGCCACGGCCTATTCTTTTGCATTCAGCTCGGATCGGGAAGGCCTTCCGGTCGAAGGTGCCGAGGTTTGGTTTGCATGGAACCCAGACGGGCTCTATGTCGGGGCCGCACTGAAAGACTCCTATTTAATCGCCCAAAACCGGAGCGATGAAGCCCTGCACTTTGAGTCGGGCGATGTGCTTGAACTCTTTATGAAACCCGCCAACGACACCTACTATTGGGAAATGTACGCCACTCCGTATGGGAACAAGACCACGCTCTTCTTCCCCCGCGAGCGCGAAGGCATGATTCTCGACCAGTTCCTGCATGCGCATAACTTTCATAAGTTGCAAGTCGCCGCTACGGAAACCGAACCGGGATGGAAGGCGGAAATGTGGGTTCCCGCAGAGCAGCTACAGGCCTTTGGTGCGGCGTGGGGGCCTGGCTCTGAATGGACGCTCTTCTGTGGGCGCTACAACTATAACAACGTAGAACTCGCCAACCCCGAATTGAGCATGGCCCCCGCACTTTCGGCAACCAACTACCACCTAACCGCCGAATACGCCACATTGCGTTTCCTTGATTAAGGGATTGTTCCTCGCGCCTGTCCAAAACCGGAAGTTATAAGCCGTCACCTAGCAACAATAGGGAGTCAGCTTCCAACTTTGGAGAGGAGTGGTTTTATGCGCGTTGATCAATCGATATTCCGCCGCATGCGTAACGCATGTTTTGTTTTGTCTCTGACTGTTCTTTCTGTCTTCGGGGAGGATGGATCTTCCATCGTGCGGGATATTACCGACTACGACCAGCTTCCAAAAGAGCAACAGGAAGCCCTGATCGAAAAACTTTCCAAAAAAGAGTGGAAGAAGATTCCGCAAGATGAGCGCACGGCCATTCAGGTGGCTTGTTGCAAGCGTTCCGCAAAAACCACCGGGAAAAATACGAACGGAAAGCTGAAGGTCGTGAAGGACGAGGGCGAAAAACTTATACTTAAGAAAGCAGGCGATTACCTCAACAGCCTTCCTCCCGGCGAGGTGAAAGCCCATCCTGCCGCCGAGGACATCTATGGCGAGATCCCGGAGAATGCACCGCGTGTACATCGTGTCATACCAATCGATCCCGCCGGGGTGCGCTGGCATTCGACGGGACTCTATGCCGCACCCGGCGACGTGGTGGAACTGGTTTTTCCAGACCACTGGATAGGCAAAGGCTTGCGGGTGCAGCTGTCGGGGCATCGGGATAATATTCCTCTCAAACATGCCCTGCGGCGGACTCCTTCATCTCCTGCGCGCAGTTTCCCTGTGGAGGGAAACACGGTGAAGGTGGCGGGGGCCTATGGCGGAGCCCTCTATATCGACACGGGCGGCCAGCCGCGCGATGGGAAAGTGTTCAACGTTAAAATCAGGAACGCGATGGAGGCGCCCTATTTCGGGTTGGGAAAAACCGATGTAAAGAAGTGGCGCAACACCCTGCGTCAAGCCCCCGCCCCGTATGCGGAGTTCGTGACCGCCCGGGTGGCCTTCTCGTTTCCGTCGGAATGGATTCGCGATCTGGACGATCCCACCGAGCTATTGAACTATTGGGATAAGGTGGTGGCCTTGCATGATGAGCTCGGCGGCATGGCGCATATCCGTTCGGGGCCGGAGCGAGTCAATGTGGATGTACAAATTTCCGCAGGACTCTTCCACGCGGGCTATCCTGCTCAGGGACCGCAGAAACAATGCCGGGGAATGCTCGATCTGGAAAAGCTCAAGGTAAAAGGAAACTGGGGCTGGTTTCATGAACTCGGACACGAAGCTCAGCGCCGACCCGACAAGGCCTGGGGCTGGAACAACCCCTACACCTTCGACGGCTCCATCGAAACGACCGTGAACCTCTTCTCCACCCACGCGATGGATGCCCTCGGGATGGCGGATCGGGGCGGGTGGAGCTGGACCGCTTCCGCCGAAACGGTCAAACAGAAAGCCCAAAAAGCACGGGCCACAAAAAAGCCGTTTCCCGAGCTTGGTGCGGGTGAAAAGTTGGCGATGTATCTGCAACTGCGTGACCAATTTGGCTGGTCACCCATCCAGACCGTCCTTTCGGGCTATACGAACGATCAGGACACTCGCCCCGACGCTTTGCCAAAAGGCAACCAAGCCAAGCGCGATGCTTTTCTCGTCCGCATGTCCCAAGCCACACAACACAACCTCGCCCCCTTCATGCAGGATCTTTGGGGTATCCCCATGAGCCCGGAAGCGATCGGGCAAATCGATAACCTGCCCGTCTGGATACCCGAAGGGTTCGCAGAAAAGGGAGCCGTTGCTCAGGCTGATTGATTAACGGAGTCGATGGGATCAGTTTGCTTTTTTCCAGATCACCGTGTGTTCCACACCGCCCGCCGCTAAGGTGGTGCTGGTCATGGTTTCAGGATCGACCATCCGGTTTTCGTGGTAGACGGTAAAGTGCATCGAGGGCATATGACTGATAAACTCGAGAACCGTTCCATCCCATGAAACCTCATCGATTTGAAGTTTTTTCCCGCTGTGGGCACTGTGCCCTGCCACGGTCATTTTTCCGTCCACCATTTTAATTTCGTACACCGCCACGGAGCCGGGGGACTTCCAGATGCCTTCAATATCCTCTTTCGGGGTCAAGGTGGTTGGGGCCGAGGTGCAGCCCCAAAGAGTCAGCAGGATCGATGTGAAGGCCATGAGTCTAATGTTCTTAAAATAGCGGATTTTCATATTGGTTCTCCTTTTAATGTTTCAGTGAAAATGCCGGGCACCTCATTCCGTGTCGACTGGCTGATCCCGTCTTGTCGGGAGATTAAGGTTTAAGCGTAACGCTCTCGCCGGCCTTTAGCGTGTGCTTCCAAGTTTTGCTTCCCCAGCGGGCGAGTAGCTTGCGGGGTTGGGTGGCGGTGACTTTGGCTTCGGTGAGCTTGCCGTTCTTCCATGCGATATCAACGATGAATCCGCCGCGCGCACGGAGCCCTTTCACCGAACCTTCCGACCAGGCGGAGGGCAGCGCGGGGAGCAAGATGACTTCGCCGCCTTCGGCGTGATAATGACTTTGGAGTAGCATCTCGGCCATCCCTGCGCATCCACCAAAGTTACCATCGATCTGGAACGGGCGGTGGACATCGAATAGGTTGGGGTTGGTTCCGTTTTTGAGCAGGTTTTTGATCATCAGGTGGGCGTGGTCGCCATCGTGTACACGCGCCCAGAAGTTAATCTTCCAGCCCATGGACCAGCCGGTGGCACCATCGCCGCGCTGGGTGAGGGAGGTGCGGCAGGCTTCGGCCAGTTCGGGCGTATGCGTTGGGTTGATTTGGCTTCCGGGATGCAGGCCGAAGAGGTGGTTGAGATGCCGATGCTTGTCTTTCGGATTGTCGCGGTCTTCGTACCATTCCTGAAGCTGGCCGTGCTGTCCTATTTTGTAGGGGACGAGTTGATCCATCGAGGTTTTCCAGTCTGAGGGCGCTTTTTTGTTCAGCACATCGGCAGCGGCAATGGCCCCTTTCAATGCCTCGCGCGTCATGGCGATATCGCAGGTGGCTCCAAGCGAGGGTTTGCCGTGTTCGGGCGACCAGCTGGGGGTGCTGGAGAGTTCGCCACTCGGTAGCTTATAGAGAAAGTCGGTCAGGAAGTCAGCGGTGCCGGAGAGGATCGGCCAGCTGGTGTTGCGCAGGAATTCTTCGTCGAGGCCAAAGGCATATTGTTCCCACGCATGGGTGGTGAGCCACGCACCGGCGAGCGGGAAGTAGGCCCAGTAGGAGGGTCTGTTTTCCCCAGGATGCGGAACGGTATAGCCCCAAATATTTCCGGAGAGGTGAGCGGTCCAACCTTCGGCTCCGTTGTAGGCCTTGGCAGTCACCGTGCCCGGCGCGCGCAGGACATCGGTGTAGGTAATGAGCGGTTCCTGGCATTCGAGCAGGTTGCAGGGCCCGCTGGGCCAATAGTTCATCTGAAGGTTAATGTTAAAGTGGTAGTCGGCATTCCATGCGGGGACGGTTTCGTTGCACCAGATGCCTTGCAGGTTGGCGGGAAGCCCGCCGGGGCGGGAGGAGGCAATGAGCAGGTAGCGGCCATATTGGAAATAGAGCGATTCCAGTCCGGGGTCGCTCTTCTTTTTAGCTTGTTCAAGCCGCTCGTCGGTCGGAAGTGCGCGAATCTCCTTGGGTGTGTTTCCGAGGTCGAGAGCCACCCGGCCATGTAGCGCGCGATGGTCGGCGACGTGATGTGTTTTGAGTGTGTCGTATCCTTTTTCCATGGCGGACGCGAGAAGCTGCGTATTTTTTACATCAGGCGCATCACCACGGAAGACGGGCCAGACGGGGGCATAGTCGGTTCCCGCCACGAGGATGAAGGTGACGCTGTTGGCCCCTTTGACTTTGATGCCGTCTGACGTGGTTTCTACTTTCCCTCCGTCGTGCAGAATTCCAATCCGGGCGTCGAGCTTGAGCCCGTTGTTTTCGACGGTTCCGTTGGCGATGAAGATGCCTGCCTTTGTGCTGGCTTTAATGTTGTGCGGTGAGGCGAACTGGAGGTTTAGGTTTTGCTGTTTCGGTTGGTTGGCTTCGAAGCGGAAGACGAGGACGCGGTCGGGGTTTGAACAGAATACGGTGCGGGTGTACGTCGCGCCATCGAGGGTATATTCCGTGGTTTGCAGGCCGGTGGAGAGATCGAGACTGCGGCGATAGTCTTTGGTCTTCTCTTTCTTATGTCCCGTTTCGAGGGTCAGCTCGCCGAAGGTTTGGTAGCGCCCAAAGGTTCTGTCGGCGGTGTCGCGGTCGTCCGATCCTTTTCCGCGCAGATGTTGTTTGGCGAGGTCGTCGACTTTTTTCGTATCTCCATCGAGCATGGCCTTGCGCATTTCCGGAAGGTGCTTGTGGGCATCGGGGTTGTTTTGATCTTTCATCCATCCCTCGGAACCGGGGCCGCCGCTCCAGAGGCTGTGCTCATTGAACTGGATGCGTTCTGTTTCGATGCCGCCGTAGATCATCGCCCCCACAAAACCGTTTCCTACCGGCAGGGCATACCATTCCCACGCTTGATCCGGGTTGGGTTTGTGGGTGCGTTTTGGGCTCTCCACCTCCCAGGCCTTCAGTGGGCTCTTTTT
>JAUXGY010000025.1 GCA_030621805.1 Kiritimatiellales bacterium
GCACATTCGTGCATCGCATGCGCTTGGCATCCCACTTGATTTTCTTTCCGGTGCGGACCGCTAGGTTTCCCAAAAGAACCATCTCCGTCAACGGCCCGGCATAGTTAAAGTTTGCTCCACCCAACTCGCCCCCTTTGCAGGCCTCGATCCATTCCTTGTGATGCCCAATGGAGTTTTTCTCGGTCTTCTCGGGCATCCGGGTCTCCAAAAAATCCCGCATCTCGGTTTCCGGAATGATCCGCGCCGATTTGCAGTAGACATCGCTCACCATGATCGTGCCCTTGGTTCCATACCAAAGCTGCCCCCCGATACCGCCGGGAAGGTTGCGCCCCTCTTCAAGCTCCTTTGGGCGGTCGGGGCACTTGTTGCCATCATACCAAACGAGCTTGACCGGACCGCGGTCGGCCGTGGCCGAAAACTCGTACGTGACGATGGACCACTTGGGGGCAGTCTGTGGATTGATCTGGTCGCTGACGGCTTCCACGCTCGTTGGATTTCCGAGTTTCAGCACATCGAATGCACAGTCAAACGCATGGCATCCGATATCCCCCAGAGCACCGCATCCATAATCCCACCAACCCCGCCAATTGAACGGAAGGTAGCCCTTACTATAGTCGCGTTCCGGCGCAACGCCCTGCCATAGGTTCCAATCCAGCGTGGCCGGCACCTCACATTTCGGCAACGGGTTTTGAATGCCTTGCGGCCAGATCGGGCGGTTGGTCCAGATGTGGATTTCCTTGACCTCCCCGATCGCCTTAACCGCCATCCACTCGCGCATTCTCCGGATTCCGGTTCCGGCATGGCCCTGGATTCCCATATGCGTGGCAACGCGATGCTTGTTTGCGGTTTCGGTGAGTACGCGGGCTTCCTCGATCGTATGGGCCAAGGGTTTCTGGACAAACACATGCTTCCCCATTTTGATCGCCATCATCGCCGCGGGGAAGTGCATGTGATCCGGTGTGCTGATCGTGACCGCATCGATCTGGTCATCCATTTCCAACAACATTTTGCGAAAATCCTTGTACCGCTTGGCATTTTGAAACCGTTCAAAGGTGCCTTTTGCCCGCGCATAATCCACGTCGCACAAGGCCACGATATTCTCGCTAGCCACGTTTCCGACATCACTGATGCCTTGTCCGCCAACCCCGATACACGCGATATTAAGCTTACGCCCCTTGACGGGTTTACCCATGCGGGACGGAACATCCGCCCAAGAGATGCCAATCGAAGGCAACGCCGCAAATGCGACCGCCCCAATTCCTGCCGTTTTCGAAAAATCCCTGCGCTTCATAATGCTCCAGTTTATCTGTTTATACTAAACACCATACTTTCCCTACCCGCAAGAACGCCCTACTCCACCAAACGCACATCCACACGATAGAAGTTCTGAAAATTGATTCGCTCAACCGTATCGGTGTAGCTGTTGGCCGGAGAGGGAATATCTCCGGAAATATTAGCAAAAGGCGTAATAATCAAATTGGGACTCCATGACACGTTGTAGATGCGGCCAGCTACGGGATCCCATGTAATGATGAAGGGTACGTTGCCGGATGCCGGTGCAGTGAAACTCGTGACCGCGAATACCGAATTGGGGTCGGTCGGGTTGTGGCCCGAAATGTATTCTGAATAGTTGTCCGAGCCATCGCTATCTTGCTTGTCGCGGAGAGCGCGCTCCTTCATCTTTTCAACAAACTCCTGCCTCTTGGCGGGGCGTTCCGCAAAGGTTGCGTGGTGTTGGGCGAAGGAAGAACCAACAAAAGCCATCAACACTATGAAAGTCAAATGGCAAGAAGTTGTTGTTTTCATTTTATCCTTCGCGAAGCGAGGCCCCGAGCTGTTTGCAGAGGAAGTCGATCAACTTCTGGTGAACCTTGTTGACCTTCTTATCGGTCAGGGTCTGCTTGGCGGAACGATAGACAAAGGTATAGGCCAGACTCTTCTTGCCCTTCTCGATTCCTTTGCCTTGGTAGACATCGAACAGCCCAAAACATTCCAAATTCTTGGGGTTCGCCTTTTCAATCAGCTTAACGACCTCCTCGTGCTTCACGGATTCATCCAGCACCAGCGCAATATCGCGGCTCATTGATGGGAACTGCCCCAACTCTTCCACCTTGGTAATTTGGAAGATGTTTTTAAGGAGAGGCTCCAAATTCAATTCGGCGGCAGCGATCGGCCCGGTCAGTCGCCATTCGTCGCGGGCGGCCTTATTGATCAAACCCAACCAGCCGATTGTTTTGCCATCCACCTCGATGAACAAAGCCTTGCCCGCTTCAAAATCTGGACGGTCCGCGGCTTTAAAGGAAACAGAGTCGATTTTTTGCGTGGTCAGTAGTTTTTCAACCAGCCCCTTCATCCCGACAAACATTTCCTCGTCGGAAACTGGTGCACGCTTTTCGAGCAGGGAACGCCCCACGGGTCCCATCATCCCGAGGGATACGGTTTCGGTCTGTACCGTCCCGCCCTTCACCCGATTAAAAACACGGCCCAGCTCATAAAAGCAGGCTTCGTTAATCTGTCGTGAATGGTTCCGGCCAAGGCTTTCAACCAACTGAGGAATCAGCGACGTACGCATGACCGACTGATCGGTACTGATCGGGTGCGGAAGTTCTTCGCGGCTTTCGCGATCTTCCTTATTGAAAAGATCGAGCAGAGGATGGTTAACGAGGGTGTAGTTCAAAATTTCGCTCACGCCAAAGCCCTGCAAATGATTCCGCAGATTTGAAATGGCGCGCACACGTGAATCGTCGGCCCCGGGAATGACTTTTGCCAGCGGAATGTTGGCCGGAATATTGTCCACGCCATGGATACGGGCAATCTCTTCGACCAGATCAATCTCCCGTTCCAAATCAAGCCGGAACGCCGGAGAAATCGCCACGGCGGTTTCTCCGTTATCGTTTTCAATATCAATCTCCAAGGTCTGGAAGATTCCCTTCATTTTCTCGGTGGAAATCTCTGCGCCAACCATCGCTTCGATGCGCTTCCAGCTGAAAGGAATCTTGATTAACTCTTTCGGTTGCGTGCACGAATCGACGCTCCCCTTGCATAGCTTTGCGCCAGCCAGTTCGCACATCAGTACCGCAGCACGGAGGCTGGCCCACTCGACAGAATCGGTATTGACGCCGCGCTGGAAACGATAGGATGAATCAGTCGTCAAACCCAGTTGCTTGGCAGTGTGGCGGATCGATGCCGTTTCAAACGCGGCGGCTTCGAGTAGAATCGTCGAAGTGTCATCCTTGATTTCGCTAGTCGTTCCTCCCATCACGCCCGCAATGGCCGACGATTTTTCAGCATCGGCAATCACCAGCATATTTTCAGTCAGTTCGCGTTCAACGCCGTCGAGCGTATGCATTTTTTCGCCCGCATTTGCCGGGCGGACAATGATCTGGTTCCCCGCCACGAGCATCTTGTCGAACGCATGCAACGGATGACCGGTTTCGAGCATTACATAATTGGTAATGTCTACCACGTTGCTGATCGGGCGAATGCCAGCAGCTTCGAGTCGCTTCTGCATCCATTCCGGCGACGGTCCAATCTGTGCATCCTTCAAAACGCGCGCGGTGTAGCGCGGACACATTAAGGGTTCCTCAACCGTTACCGAAATTTCGGCGTTCACATCCTCGGCGGTTTCGGTAATCTCGATGGAAGGTACTTTCAGCACAGAGCCATATAAAACAGCCATCTCACGGGCGACGCCGAGCATTGAAAGGCAGTCCGGGCGGTTCGGGGTAATTTCGAGTTCAATCACCGTTTCCGGCGCGCCCCATACGTCAACAAACGGCGTCCCCGGTTTTAAGTCGGCATCCAACTCCAGCAGGCCGGAATGGTCTTCGCCGAGTTCAAGTTCATCCTTGGCGCAGAGCATTCCCATTGAAACCTCGCCACGGATTTTCGCTTTCTTCAGCGTGAACCCACCCGGCAAGGTGGTGCCAACGGGGGCGAAGGGATATTTTCCGCCGATCTCGACATTCGGAGCACCGCAGACCACGCGCATGGCTTCTGCCTCTCCATATTCGACGGTACATAATCGCAGCTTATCGGCTCCGGGATGAGGTTCAATATTTGTGATCTCCCCCACCACCACGCCGGGAAAGTCCGAGCCGATCGTCTCGACCGCTTCCACTTCCAACCCGGCAAAGGTCAGCTTGTCAGACAACCCTTCAATGGTATCTTCGAAATCAACATATTCCTTCAGCCAACTAACCAATACTTTCATAACGTTCTCCACAGCAAAAAATGATTGTTCTATATACCGTTTGCAAGGAAACGGCTCAAGAGAGAAGCGGGTATAGTATGAACCCTACAGAATAGACGTAGGACTCCCTATGAACGCGGCTTGAGTTGCGGAAAGAGAATGACATCGCGGATGGCATCCGAGCCGGTGAGTAGCATGAGTAGGCGGTCGATCCCGATGCCCATTCCGCCGGTCGGAGGCATGCCGTATTCCAAAGCCAAGAGAAAATCCTCATCAACCTTCGATCCGTCACCGGCGGCTTGTTCCTCAAAACGCTTACGTTGCTCAACGGGATTGTTGAGCTCGCTATAGGCGGGCGAAATTTCCTTGCCTCCAATGATCAACTCAAAGACATCAACAAGCTCGGGATTGTCCGTGCAATGGTTGGCCAGCGGCACCAATTCGGCGGGCAGGCGGGTAATGAAGGTGGGCTGAATCAAAGTGCCTTCAATGGTTTTATCATAGATTTCGTGGGTGACTTGCTTAAAGTCCATTCCCTTTTCGATATGCACGTCGAGTTCCTCGGCCTTGGCCTCCGCTTCATCGAGGGATTTCGCAAACCAGTCGTTGCCAAGATGCTCCTTGACGAGATCGTGGTACGGCACTTCACGCCACGGGGTTTTGAGGTCGATGGTGTTGCCCATCCACTCAAATTCCATCTTTTCGAAAATAGTCTCAGCCAGATGAACGACCATGCTTTGGATGAGCTCCTGCATGGTGCGCATGTCGCCATAGGCCTGATAGATTTCAAGGCAGGTAAACTCGGGATTGTGCGTGCGGTCGAGCCCTTCGTTGCGGAAGTTACGGTTCATTTCATAGACGCGATCCATGCCACCAACGATCAGGCGCTTGAGGTACAGTTCGGGGGCGATGCGCATGAAGACATCGACGTTGAGCGCGTTGTAGTGAGCCTTGAACGGCTTGGCCGCCGCCCCACCAGGAATTTGCTGAAGCATGGGAGTTTCGACTTCGAAGTATCCGCGGGCATCGAGGAAGTTTCGGATTTCACGCATGACCTGCGTGCGTTTTTTAAAGACCTCCATCACTTCGGGATTGGAAATCAAATCAAGCGAGCGCTGGCGGTAGCGGGTTTCGACATCCGTGAGACCGTGGAATTTTTCGGGGAGCGGCAGTAGTGCTTTGGAGAGCAACGTCCATGAAGAAACGCGTACGGTGTTCTCTTCGGTCCGGGTGATGAACAGTTCCCCCTCCACACCGATAATATCGCCGATATCCAGCAGTTTAAACGCATCAAAATTATCGTCTCCAATTAGATCCTTTTTCACCATCACCTGAAATTGGGCGGAGCCGTCGGAGAGGTGCGCGAAGGCCATTTTTCCCATTTTGCGAAGAGCCACAATTCGACCACAGGCCTTGACCTGCCTATCCACCTCAAAATCAGCGTGCAATTCATCCAGCCGTGCGGTGCGCTCGAACGCTTTCCCGAAGGCGGGAAACCCAGCGCTTTCAAGCTGATTCATATTTTCGATGCGCTGCTGGCGGTACTCGTTTTCGGAACGTTCTTCGCTCATGGTTTTCTCCTTGAAAGTGGCCGCACAGACTAGGGATTAAGCGTTTTTAAGTCAACCGACATCCCCAGCGAAAGAACGGCACAACGTAAAAAGGGCCCCACACGGGGGCCCTCGGGGAGGTTTTAAAATGCAAAGGCTAAAAGGATGAAGGGGTATTCAACAAGGGGTCGCTGATCGCAACGCTTCTGGCTGATTCATCCTTCGCCAATGCAAAAACAATATTGTTGGCCGAGTCCGGTGCAACGGTGACGATCTTGGTTTGATACCCTTCGTGATGGAGTTCAAATGTACGCTCGTAGCTCACGAACTGCTTGAGCGGGGTCGTTCCGATCAGCTCCGCTCCGCCGGGCCGATAGACTTTGGCACCGGAGGGCTTGGAGTCGATAACTACGGTTTTTTCGAGTCCCGCAGTGGTGGGATCGAGCGGCACGGTGATCTCAAGATTAGAGTCGGATGACAGCGTAAAGGGTTTGATGGTGTAGCCCTTCTTGTGTATTTCAAGGGCAGTATCGCGCTCCACCAAAATCTCGACGGGGGTTTTCCCGATCAACTCCACCCCACCTGAACGATACAGTTCAGCACCTGCCGGGGAGCTCTGCACCGTGATATAGGGCTTGGGATCAAGTTTGACCTTAATCTGTCTCGGCGAATCTGGATCGATGGTAATTTTCTGGGTGTAGTAGCGGCTGAAGATAATCTCCAGATCCATGTCCTTTTTCACGAGGTGACGATAAGGCGTTTTCCCCAAAGCCACACCCCGGTGCATCACGATGGCATTTTCGGGTTCACTATGGATGATAACAATCGGCTCGCGCACCATCTCCACCACAAAGGGACTTTCGGTTCCGGGGCCGAGGGTGACATCCTGAGAATAATAGCCCACCTTGCGCAATTCAACCGTGTATTCTTCCACGGCAGGGACGGGCATCGGTGTTATGCCAAGTTTTCGACCATCCTCATCAAAGACATCCATCCCCTTCGGGCTGCTCGACAGCATGAGCGAAGGTTCGCGAACGAGATCAACCACCAGGTTGCCCTCTGGATCATCCGAAATATTGATCTTCTTCGACTCATAGCCGAAGGCTCGAATCTCAAAATTGCGATAGGATTTATCGTAGTCGATCTGATGCGGTGTTCTTCCGACAGGCTCCTCTTGGCCGTCTACATAGAGATCCGCACCACTCGGGCGGCTAAGCAGAAAGACCTTTCCGCTACGTTTCAACTTCACATCAAGGTTGTCCGGATCGGTGGGCGATAAAACAACGGTCTTGGAAAAATAACCCTCCTTCCGGACCACCACTTCCTTTGAATTCGCATACAGATTAACTTTTACCGGCGTCGTACCGATCCGTTTATTACTCTTCTTGTAATATACACCTGCATCTGGAGGAATGCTTGAAACCGTAACCGGCGCACACCCGGTCAACGAAAACGCTACCAACAAACCAAACGAGGACAGTACCTTAAGTAGATTGCTTCTTTTCATCTTTATTCTTCCCTGTTTCTTTCGTTCTTCATCTAAAAAACAACAAGAGCATCTAAGCAACATCCGTTCCAAGTATTGGAAATTAGGTCGTTTTTATTAAATCCATGCCTTCCCGCTTACGCCCGAATACCTATTGACGCCCCTCGGAAAATCGCCTTAACTCCGCGCCATGGAACCCCATAAGGACTGGCGCCCTGCGACCGCATCGGCTAATGAATTCGAGCCCTCCCTCTCTTGGAACCCCGCCCCATGAAGAAAAATACCATCCATTTCAACAATGCCAGCGAAGCCCGCGAAATCGGCACTGCGCTTGAACCCCTACTTCCGCGCATCGAGCACGACCACGGGCTGAGTCTCGTGATCCGTGACCTCACCGTCAATATCGAAGGTCCGGAGCAGTCTGCGGAGAAGCTGGCGGGATTTATCGAGAACCTCCGCAAGGCACGCAACCACACCGCGATCGATGCCCTCTCCATGGACTATGCCTACGATACTTTCAGTCAAGGCGATGTGCATATTTTCGAGAAGCTGACGAGTCTTCGGGTGGATGTCAGCCCGAAGAAGCCCGCCATCTTTCCCAAGACCCTCGGCCAACGCATCTACCTTAACGCCATCGAATCCCATGCCATCACCTTCGGAACTGGCCCGGCCGGCACCGGCAAAACCTACCTCGCCATGGCCATGGCGGTCTCGGCCCTGCTCAAGGGCGATGTCAGCCGCATCATTCTGACGCGCCCGGCCATCGAGGCGGGCGAAAGCCTGGGGTTTCTTCCGGGTGATTTTCAACAAAAGGTCACCCCCTACCTGCGCCCACTCTACGATGCCCTCCACGACATGCTTCCTTCCGAGATGATCGAAAACCATATCGAACGAGGGGTGATCGAGGTGGCTCCGTTGGCCTACATGCGCGGACGCACGCTCAACCATGCGTTCGTGATTCTCGATGAAGCACAAAATACCACACCACAGCAAATGCTCATGTTCCTGACCCGACTCGGTTTTGACTCCAAGTGCGCCATCACCGGAGACCTCACGCAGATCGATCTGCCCAATCACAAATCGTCCGGCCTGTTTGAAGCCCGCTCGATTCTCGCGAAAGTGCAAGGTCTGGAATTCATCGAGCTCAGCGAGCGCGATGTTGTGCGCCATTCCCTGGTCCAGAAAGTGATTGAAGCCTATCAGGAAAACCGGTCTTCTTAGGCCGTTTCAACAACTGGAGTATACCGTGAAACTAAATATTTTAAAAAAAAGACAAAAAGGCATCGCCGAACGCAAAACCGAACCCACGAAGAAAAACGAGGTTCCGTACAAATCCCTTGCCCTCGGTCTCCTGCTCTGGCTTTTCGTGACCTGGCTCTTTTTTGGTAGCGGTACCGTCCGGCATATCGACATTCTGGAAGGGCAAAGCGCCCCCTCACCCATCTCCGCCGAAGTTGATTTTGAATGCGAAGACCTGAGCGAAACTGCGCTCAACCGTAGTGATGCGGAAAAGGCCATTCCTCCAGTCTTCATCATCGACCCCGTTCCGGCACAAAAGACGACCAAGGTAATTAGCGAACTCTTCAACCGCCTTCAACTGCTCACAACCGCCAAGAGCAATGAATGCCAGCGTATAGAAAATTCCATGGGCGACCTTCTGATTGGATCGTCCATCGTTGCCAAGGATCTCGTTACCGCATTTCCGAGCAACCAGATTGCATCCGTAAAAACACTCCTTTCCACCAATATTGTGCAAGTCATGTCAGCAGGAATCATCTCAGATGAATCCCGTCGAATCCTCTTTCGGGATGCCCCTGCTCTTAAATTAAGTATCACCGGCCCCGATGACACCGCCAGCAAAACCGTCTCCCAGCAGGACATCTATTCGGCCCGCGGAGCCATCCTGGCCATTGCCGCACCGATTCAAAAAAAGCCGCAGAGGGATTTGATGGAGCGGTTGCTCGGTACGCTGGTAGAGAAAAACATGGCCTACGATGAATCCACCACCAAATCCCTGCGCAAGGAAGCCTCGGAGGCCGTCAGCCCGGTGTTCAAAAAATACTTCAAGGACGACGTGTTGGTTCGAGCCAAAGAAATAGCAACCTCGCAAACCGTGCTCTTACTGAAAACCCACGAAAAAAAGCGACAGGAAGAACAAGAAGTCTTCGAGCAATTGCTGGAAATCCTAGGCAACAGCATGCTGTTGCTCGCGGGTTTAATTGCCACAGGCATCATCCTGCGGGTTGTCGCACCCGCGGTGGTTCGGCGCTCGGATCAAATTCTTTTGCTGGTCATTCTCTCCCTGTTTACCCTAGGACTCGCCCGCTTGCTCATGTATCTAGTCGGCCAATTCGAACAAGCCTCATTGCTAATGTACCTCATCCCCCATGCTCTAGCCGTCCTGCTCGCCGGCATTCTGCTGGGCGGCAGCGCCGCCATCTGCCTCGGACTTTGGACCAGCTTTGCCACCGCCGTGCTTCTCACCCAGTCCTTCAACGTCTTTGCCCTCGGCCTGCTCATCACCGTCACGGCAACCAGCACGGCACGCAATGTGCATCGCCGCGCCAGCCTTTTTCAGGCCGGCCTCTGGGTCTGCGCGGTCACGGTTCTCTTTGTGCTGGTTAGTGCCATCCTCAACCGGCCCAATATCTCGGGACTTGCGGCTCAAGTGGTTGCCGCGATTGTTTCAGGCCTGCTCTCCGCTGTGCTGGCGCTCCTGCTGATCCCCGTATTTGAAAAACTCTTCAAGATCACCACCGACATCACCCTGCTCGAACTCTCTGATATGGGCCACCCGCTGCTCCAGAAAATGGCCACCCAAGCCCCCGGCACCTACCACCACTCACTCATGGTGGCCACTCTCGCACAGAATGCCGCCGAAGCCATCGGCGCCAACTCCCTGCTCATTCGTGTCTGCGCCTACTACCACGATATTGGAAAAATGGCCAAGCCCGAGTTCTTCACCGAAAACATTCAGCACAAGGAAAATCCGCACGACGAACTCTCGCCGCACATGAGCGCACTCGTGATCTCCTCCCACGTCAAGGAAGGCCTTGCGCTTGCCAAACGCCATAAGCTACCGAAACCCATTCTCGATGCCATCGAGCAGCACCATGGCAACGGCCTTATCTCCTTTTTCTACCACAAGGCCAAAACGTTGCAGGGCGATGGCACCACCACCATGAAAGATGTCATCAACGACTCCGATTTCCGCTATGGCGGCGCCCCGGCCGTCAGCCCCGAAATGGCTATCCTTTCCCTTGCCGACGCCTCCGAGGCGGCCTCGCGCTCCATCGAAAAACCGAGCCCGAAAAAGATCAGTAATATGATGGACGATATCTTCGCCGCCAAGATCCGCGATGGGCAGATGGACTATGCAAATCTCACGATGGCAGAAATCAATGTTGTAAAACAATCCTTCATATTTTCGCTCTCCAACATGCTGCACGGACGTATTCCCTACCCCAAAGACCATGAAAACAACGCTGATCAACCAACAAAAGAAGCATCCGATCCATCCCCAAAACCTTCAGAAACTGATCGCATGGATCGGTAAAAAACTGGAGGCACTAACCGCACCTATTCCGTGGAGCGAAGTCACCGTTGTGCTCGTCGACGACGAATCGATCACCCAGACCAACCGCGAATACTTCGGGGAAAATCGCCCCACCGACGTCATCAGCTTCCGCTACGACCCCATTCCCGGCGAAGATGAAAGCTGGAGCGGCGACCTTGTCATCAACGTCGATCGCGCCGTGTCCGAAGGTACCGCTCGCGGCAAACTCGACTACGAACTCGCCCTCTACATTGCTCACGGGTTCGACCACCTCTCCGGGGCCGAAGATGACACACCCGAAAAACAAAAAAAAATGCGCACCACCGAAACCGCATGGTTGCGCACTGCCCGAGCCGAGGGTTTGCTGACTCCATTGCTGAGCCAACCCACTGAAACGTAAAGGGGGTGCCATGAAGTATACTTTCATATTTTTACAGGGCCTTGCACTGGGCATGCTGGCATTGACCGTCAACGTATTTGCAGAGCCTCGCTATTCCGAGTTATGGGGAGATCATGGCGAAAAATGGACTGCTCAAAGCCGGTTGCCGGACTTTTCCTTTGCGGGCTACCACTTTGGAGAGGATCCCCTTCCTCGCCCACCGGTAGTCGCCAATGTTCGTGATTTCGGCGCGCGGGGCGATGGAAAACACGACGACACTCAGGCTTTTGTCCGTGCCATCGCAGAAACTGAATCAGGCACCATTCTGGTTCCCGAGGGGCGCTATGTGATCTCCGATATCCTTTGGATCAAAAAACCCAATCT
>JAUXGY010000486.1 GCA_030621805.1 Kiritimatiellales bacterium
CACGTCTACTGCGAAAAGCCGCTTGGCGACTGCGTCTACGAAGCCCGTGCCGTACGCGAAGTCTACCTGAGAAACAAGCACAAGCTCGCCACCCAGCACGGCACCCAGCGCCACGCCGGGGATAACTTTGACCGCGTAGCCGGGCTCATCAAGGGCGGTGCCATCGGCAAACTCAAAGATGTGCACGCATGGGGTAACCGCACCCATAATAAAACCGCCTATCTACCCGCCAAAGGCACGCCCCCAAAAAACGTTGATTGGGATAAATGGATCGGCCCCTCTCAGATGCACCCCTACAACCCCGAGTACCTCTCCGGCAAGCCCGGAGCAAACTGCCTGCACTGGAACATGTACCACGACTTTGGAAGCTGGCAGGTCGGCGACATGGGCAGCCACACCATGGACCTTGCATGGAACGCCATCGATGCCTCCGCACCCATTTCTGCCAAGGCCGATTCCGAGGCCAGCGATCCCTATAATCCCGATGTTTGTCCCTCCGCTCTGAAAGCCATGTTCACCATGCCCGCCAACGACTGGCGCGACGAAATCCGGCTCGTCTGGTACCAAGGCGGCCCCATGCCCAACAGCCCGCTCCGTGCACTCGATCTCAGCAGGATCGATCACGGCGTCATGTTCAAAGGCTCCAAAGGCGTAATTTTATCCGACTTCGGAAGCCGAATCCTCATCCCCTCGGGCAAGAACGCCGACATGACCTACTACAATTCCCCCACCCCGGACCAAGTCGCCCCGCCCATCGGCGGTTTCCAGCAGGAATGGATCGATGCCTGCAAAGGGGATCTAAAAACTTCATGCGATTTCGACTATGCCGGCCGGATGATAGAAACCCTCATGCTCGGCCTCGCCGCCCACCGCGTCGGCTCCGAACTCAAATACGATGAAAAGCATATGAAAATCACCAACAATCCTGCCGCCAACGCCTACCTCAAAAAAGAATACCGCAAGGGGTGGAAACTTAACGGATAGAAAATATGCAGCGCCGCCTAAAGGCGGAACTACGAACCTAAAGGGAACCCAATGAAAAAAATAATCACGCTGCTTGCAGCACTCACCCTCGGAGCCTCGGCCTTCGCAAAACCCTACCAAGCCTCCGATGGATGGAAGCCACTGTTCAATGGGAAGGACCTTGGCGACTTTATCGTCGAAGATGGCAAAGCCACCTACGAGGTGAAAGACGGCGTCATCACTGGCACCACCGCCGTACCCAGTCCCAACACCTTCCTCGCCACCAAGGCTAGCTACACCGATTTCGAGCTCGTCTTCGACGTCAAGGTGGCCGACCAGCTCAACTCCGGCGTACAGATCCGCTCGCGTTCACGCACCCAAGCCGAAGGAAACCCCGGCCGCTTTTTCGGCCCGCAGGTTGAAATCGAAGCCAGCCCGGGGCAATCCGGATTCATCTACGGCGAGGCGACCGGCCGCGGATGGCTCTCCCCCGAGCCCAAGTCCAAGGACCCGGCCGTCAAGCAACACAGCCTAATGAAAAACGGGAAATGGAACCACTACCGCATTGTTGCCAAAGGCCCGCGCATCCAAACCTTCATCAACGGTGAGCCCGTTGCCGACCTTACCGACGAGGCCATC
>JAUXGY010000265.1 GCA_030621805.1 Kiritimatiellales bacterium
GAAATGGTGGCAAGCCAGAGCAGCTGGCCGTAGAAGGCCAGCGGCAGGGCGAGGTTGGGAATCCCTTCGAAGGGCAGGGCGATAAGAAGTAAAACGGGGCCGCCGATGAGCATCTGTGCGCTGTTGAGCTGGATCGGGTTCAGCCCGCCTTTACGTTTTGCAACGACAATGTTTCCGATGGCCGAGACTACGGCTCCGCTGAGGAGTAGCATCAACCCAAAAAACTCCTTGAGACCGACGGGATTCCAGGGCTTGGCGGCGAGGCTGATGAGTAGGATGCCGCCGAGGCCAAAGCCGATGCTGATTAACGTGCGGCGTTGCATTTTATCGTCGTGCATGAGCAGATGTGCCATGAGAACCGAGGCCAGCGGTCCGACACCGATCATGATGGCGGCCTCCGCTCCGCGCACCCATTGCATGCCGATGAAGAAGGTGCCATAGAGATAAATCGTGTGAAAGAGGCTCACAAGTAGCACGGTGCTGAATTCCTTGCGGATCATTCGGAACGGGGCGAGTAGGCTGCCGCAGAGGGGGATCTGGATCAACCCGGCAAGGACGAAGCGCATGCCGGCGAGGGTGAGTGGGGTTTGATGTTCGAGCGCATATTTGGCGGTGATGAATGCGGACGACCATAGCAGGCAGGCAAGGATGGCCATGGCATTGTTTCGAATGGATAGGGTGTTGGACACAGGAGCGGGTTATAGGGGAAAACCGTTTTCCTCAACATCTTTAAGTGCAGCTTTCCGGAGCTTGCGGTTTGTCGCCATTTGGATAGACTCGCATCCCATTGGATGGAATTGAAGGATTATGGATTTAGACTCTACGGATTTAATGTGTAGCGATTTACCGACGAGTCCGGCGGCGGACGTTGGCACGATCCTCGTGGCAGGCGCAACCGGATATATCGGTGGGCGGCTGGTGCCCGAACTGATCGCTCGGGGCTACACCGTGCGGGTCATGGTACGGGCGGGGTCGCCAGAGCATGCGGAGCGCTGGCCGGAGGCCGAGGTGGTGGTGGCCGATGCGCTGAAGGCGGATGAAGTCCTCCGTGCGCTCGACGGTGTTCATATGATTTACTATCTGATTCACTCGATGTTGTATGGACTCGATAAGTTTGAGAATGCCGATACGCTTGCCGCAAAAAACTTCCGTTCCGCTGCGGAACAGCAGGGGGTGGGGCGCATCATCTATCTAAGCGGTTTGGGCGACGCGCGCACGGCGCTTTCGCCACACCTGACCAGCCGGCTCCAGGTGGCCTCCGAGTTTATGCAAGGTGCGGTGCCGACCACCATCCTGCGGGCGGCCATCATTATCGGTTCCGGCAGTGCCTCCTACGAAATGATCAACCATCTTGTGCGCCGACTGCCGGTTTTTCTAGTGCCGACCTGGGCCAAGACCAAATGCCAGCCCATCGGGTTGCGCGATGTAATCAAGTCGTTGGTGGGCGTGTTGGAACTGCCGGAATCCACAGGAAGAACCTTTGATATCGGCGGGTCGGATGTTTTGACCTACGAGGAAATGCTCAAGATCCAATGCGATATCCTGCGAAAGAAGCGGCTGTTTGTCCCCTCTCCGATTTCCAACGTCGGCTTTTACTCCTACATCACCAGCCTGCTGACCCCCGTCCCGGCCGCCATCACCTGGTGCCTGATGGAAAGCGTGACCCACGATGTGATCTGTCAGGAGAACGATATTCTTGATCTCATTCCCTTCCACCGCATCTCCTGTAAAGAGGCCTTGATTCGGGCAATTTCCCGCGAGGAGCAGGACGCGGTACGTACCCGCTGGTCCGACAGCTATCCGCTGGACCACGAGCTTGCGATCAAGCTTCACGAACTCTCGGCGGCTCCGAACTATTCAAGTTCCTATTCCCTCTTGTCGACCAAGCCCGCTGCCGCACTGTTTAAATCGGTGCTCAAGGTGGGCGGGCGAAAAGGCTGGTTCTATAGCAATTTTCTTTGGCGGATTCGCGGGACGTTTGACCGTCTGCTGATGGGGGTCGGCACCTCGCGCGGGCGGCGGAGCGAGTCATCCCTGCGCGTGAATGATGTGATTGATTTCTGGCGGGTTGAGATCATTGAGCAAAACCACCAGCTTCTGCTTCGCGCCGAAATGAAAGTTCCGGGTCGGGCCTGGCTCGAATTCCGAATCGACCCCGACGGCGAGCAAAACCGCCTGACCGTCACGGCCTACTACCAATCGAAAGGGCTTTGGGGCCGCATCTACTGGTATATCTTCCTGCCCTTTCACCATTTTATCTTCTACGACCTCATCAAGCAGATCGAAAAGCGATCGTAGAGTGTTACGAATTTTTTGGGTTACCTGCCGGTCGGCTGGAGGGGCGCAGGCCTCTGCGACCCCGCACGAACGGAATCCCCGCACAGCAGGCAATTCCACCGAAGGAAGAGCGGCCTCTGCCCCTCCCAACCGCACCGTACGTATTGTGCGCTTTCGAAAAGTTTCTTTCTGCTTTTCCATGGAGACGAAACGGCTATGATCCCGCGCATGTCTCTTTATAATCCAGATACGATTGCGGCGATTGCGACGCCTCCCGGCGAGGGAGGGGTGGGGATTGTTCGCATTTCGGGTCCGAAGGTCTGGGCGGTGGTCGATGTGCTTTTCCACGCGTTGGATGGAGTCGCGGTTTCGGAACGCGAGCATGGCACATTTGCCTATGGCAAGATTACCGAAGCGGGCGGCGCGGAGATCGATACCGGGCTGGCACTGGTGATGCGCGCGCCGAAGAGCTACACCTGCGAAGACGTCGTCGAAATCCAAGGGCATGGCGGAGCCGTCGGCATGCGCCGTATTCTGCGCCGTGCGCTCGATGCCGGCGCCCGCATGGCCGAACCGGGCGAATTTACCAAGCGAGCCTTTCTCAATGGACGCATCGACCTCTTGCAGGCGGAGGGCATTTTTGACCTAATCCGCGCACGTTCCGACCGCGCGGCCTCCGCCGCAATGGAGCAGATGGAAGGTCGGTTAAGCCAGCAGTTCGACGCGATCTACGAAGCCTTTCTCGAAGTGGCCGCCAATCTAGAAACGACGCTTGATTTTGTGGAGGACGAACTCCCCGATGAAGTGTTTTCGGGAATTGCCGAGCTACTGGATCGCACTTTTCTGGCTTTGGATCGGTTGCTCGACACCTGGGACGAGGGGCGGCTTCTGCGCGAGGGCGCACGGGTGGTGATTCTGGGCCGCCCAAATGCGGGCAAGTCGACGTTGCTCAATGCGCTGCTCGGGTTTGACCGCGCGATTGTTTCGAGCACGGCTGGGACGACGCGCGATACCCTTGAAGAGGGCTTTGTGCTGGATGGCATTCCATTGCGGATCATCGATACGGCCGGACTGCGCGAAACCGATTGCGAGATCGAGGCGGAGGGCGTTCGTCGGGCGGAAGCACACGGTAAGGAGGCGCATCTGGCTATCTATCTGATCGATGCTTCTCAGTCGCTCCACGAAGAGGATCGCGTCCGGCTCGAAAAGCTGGATCCGGAAAAGAGCATGGTCGTGCTGAATAAGATCGATCAGGGAAAGGCGGTCGAAGGGGTTGGCGGCATTGAAACAAATCTGCTGTTAGGCGAAGGCGTTGACGCGCTGAAAGCGGCCATGGCCGATGCGCTGGAAAGGGGGGCGGATCT
>JAUXGY010000273.1 GCA_030621805.1 Kiritimatiellales bacterium
GCCAGCACCACGTGCAACAGAGCCAGCAACAGAAAGGCACCACCGATCCATTGGTTTTTGCCCGCGTCATCGAGGAGGTAGTAGACCGCACCGAGCAACAGGAGCGATGATGCCACCAGCCGAATCATATCGGCTGACCGCCCCGACACCTTTTGTTCACACCGCAACTTCAGCAATCCCAACGTGGCATATTGCATAAAAAAGAGCACCGCAAACCCAAGGCCACTCCACAGCTCGCTATCGCTCACCCAGCCGAGCCAGACCAGATAATGGATCACCGTAAAAATAAATGCCAGATTGTAGAGGGCTTGCCACTTTCGACGAACCCCTAGCAGGATGACCGGCACATTAACCAGTGCCACATAAACGAGCGGGAAAACTCCCGCATCCATATCCCCACCAATCAGCAGCGGAGTAATGAACGCGCCCAGCACACCCAACACCGCAACGGACTGCGCGCGGTAGACCATCGCCAAACCAAACACCGCCAACGCACTTGCGAACAGGCCCGCCCCGGCAGCAACCGAGCCGATAAGATGGTAAAACGCATAGGCCGCGAAGACCGTGAAATAAAACAGCGCACTACCTCCGCCCGTCAGCACCCGCGCAAAGAGGGTATATTTTTCATCCTTATTCCCCACAAAATGACCCCCTCCAACGAGCGCACCGCCCGAGAGGAGCCCCAGCACGACCCGCGCACCCGGCCCCATCCACGAATGCTGAATGGCATAGCCCACCAGAAACGCAATACCCATAACCAGAATGGCAATTCCCGCAAATGCCGCCGCCTTTCCCCCCATCAGAAATTCAAAGCCCGCAGCAGGCTTTTTGAGTTTGGCAGGAGGTGGGGTTTTCACCACTTGAGGCGGTGGCCGCGAAGGAGCCTGTGGCTCGGCGGGCCTTTCCTGAACGGGGATCGGCTTCGGTTCCGGCCTGCGTTCAACTTCCGTATTCGCAGCCAACTGCCGCCGGAGATTACGCAGTTCGATCCGCAGGTTTGAAACCTTCACGATCGCCACGATCGACAACGCGATCGGCGCAAAGACAATGAACAAAACCAGCAATACGATAGAAAGAACTTCCATACGACCCCCTGTAGAATGAGAAGACAGTTTCCTCTAAATAAAGCCTTCCGTCAATCCACGGGAAAATCACATCGTTGCTTTACTGTTTTGGAAGGGAGGAGGGGTTCTTGATCGATTTCTTTTCGGCCGAGGCGAGGCGGCGCTCGACTTTTTTGACGTCTTCATCGGCAGGCAGGTGTTCGGGGCGAATGCCGCGCTCAAGCAGGGTTTTGTGGACGGCCTGATTATTGGTGATGTGCTCGCTGGAAATCGCCTCTCCGTGGGTCATACCGTGCTGCTGCGCGTTAAAGATGGTGATTTCAGCGGCGAAATCCTTGGCCTTGAGAATAATGGTTGGCGCAAAGTCAGCTAATGGACGGTTGCTCGGAACTTTCCACTGCGCTTTCATGGCGCGGGTACTTTTGCCAAATAAGGCTCGATCGCCTTTGCTACGGATCAGTGCAAAATTCTCGTTTCCGCCCGTCTGCTCGTAGATGACCTCCGAAAGTTCCTTTTCAGTGGTACTGAGCTTTTTGCGTGCCGAAACGCGTTCGGCTTCGAGCAGGCGCTGTTCGATGAGTTCCGCCCGGCGGGTTTGGATGGCGAAGTAAGTCTGAGCAAAGGCAATCTCGGATTTACGCGGATCGCCGTTCTGAGCGATAAGGTAACAGGCGTAGCGGGTGAGCATGATATCCTCAATCTCCCGCTGACTGCCCGAGCCCAGATCGACCATCTTCCCGACGTCAGCAAAATGGTCGGCCACTGGGTGCCCAGACATTTCACAGGCCGTCTTGCCCTTGGAGACCACGTTTAGAAAATTATCCCACTTGGTGTAACCGAGTAGCTCTTGAAGGTCGCGGGCAAGCCAGTATTCCACATCGCCTTCGGTTTGTTGGGCGTGAGCTTCGAAGGTGATGGTCAGATTTTGAATCAATTCTATTTTCATGTTCTCCCGTTTCTCCGCGTAGTTTTGTTGAACAGGGTGGACTTCGACACCGCATACGTCAATGCAAAGAATAATATGAAATAAATGTTTTTGTTGTCTTATTAATGCATATGCAACGGTCTAACCCCCACCTGTTTGCGGTTGGGTCTTTACAGCCAATTCGCTATTGTCCGCCGAATTACGCAGTACAAAACACGAAATAGGATTTATTATGGCATGGACCGGTAAAATAATTGGCGGGGTGCTCGGTTCCTTCATCGGCCCGTGGGGCACGGCGATCGGAATCGGCCTCGGACATCAGTTCGACAAAGGCGCGTCGCGCGTGCAACAAGCCGGCATGGTGATGCAGGTGGCTTTCTTTGGTTGCCTCGCCAAAATGGCGAAGGCCGATGGAAAGATTACCCCAGAGGAGATCCAAGCCGTTGAGCAGATCATCGCCCGACTCGGCTACACCCCTCGGATGCGCGAAGCCGCTATCCATATTTTCCGCAAAGCCAAAGACGACTCCCATACTGCCGCCGACTATCTCAACCAGCTCGCTTCGGTTATCCAGTTCAACCCCCAGATTGCCATGACCTTCCTCGCGGCGTTGCATGCTGTTGCGCAGGCCGACGGATTGATCCACCCCGGCGAGCGCGAAATTCTCCTGCAGGCCGAACGTGCCTTCCGCTTGCGCACCGGCACCGTCGATGCCCTGCTCGGCGGCGGGCGGGCTAATAACCTCGACGACGCCTACAAAACTCTCGAAGTTGCGCCGGAGATGTCCGATGCCGAAATCAAAAAAATCTATCGCCAAAAGTGCATCGAATTCCATCCCGACAAGCTCGCCTCCAAAGGCCTGCCCAAAGAGTTTATGGAATACGCCAACGAACAACTCTCCAAAATCAACGACGCCTACGACACGATCAAAAAGGTCCGCGGCTGATGCGATGAATGAACACTTTAGATTGATTACACTCAAGGCAACCCATGCTGAAGCTCTCGTTGAATCCGAGGTGATTCAAAACCTGTGGAGTGGCTACGGCAAGATTGTACGCTGCGGACTAAAGGGTTCGGCCCTCGATAGTGTGGTTGTTAAGCATGTGCATTGGCCAGACAACGACCATCACCCTCGCGGCTGGAACACCTCCCTTTCCCACGAGCGCAAAGTAAAGTCCTATCAGGTTGAGACCGCGTTCTACGAACAATGGGCCGTGCGGTGCAACACCCCTTGCCGCGTTCCGGAATGCCTGGCGCTTGAAACGCATGGCGACGAAGTTTTTATGGTGCTCGAAGATTTAGATGCCAGCGGATTTGGGGGTCGGCGAAGTTCGGTGTCTAAAACCGAACTCAAGTCCTGCCTATCGTGGCTCGCCCATTTCCATGCCACGTTTATGGGCGAGGTTCCCAACGGCCTTTGGGCAACCGGAACCTACTGGCATCTCGAAACACGTCCAGACGAACTCGCGGAGCTAAATGATAAAAAGTTCAGGAATGCCGCCTCGACCATCGACCAGAAACTGAAGAGCAGCCCCTTCCAAA
>JAUXGY010000107.1 GCA_030621805.1 Kiritimatiellales bacterium
GGTATTATTGAGCTTGTCGAGAACCGCGACAGCCAAGTGGATGTATTCCTCTGGAGAGGCCGATGCCGGGCGGCTGCGCATGTGATGGTGATAGAGGTAGAAGAGCGTTGTTTTGTCGATGTACCTTGCCTCGTCGAACAGATGAGCGAGCTGCTGGTCGGTGAGGCGTTTTTTATCCACCGGCTTGATTTTTGCATACTTGCCGCTGAGTGTCTTCAAGTGGCCCACCCGCCGCGAATTTCCGGCTCCGTCAAAGCACTCGCGGGCCGCGTTGAACTCCTCCAGAACAAAATGCAGAACGCCCTTCTGTTCCAGCAGGTTTTGCAGTTTGACCGTATCGATATTTTTATCCAGACCGGTTTCCAATACCTGAATCATGGAGGGTGCGTTTACAAAGTCGCGGCTCTTTACCGTATAAAGCACGGCTTCGCCCAGATCCGCACTGAGCTCCTTGCTCACCTTCTGCTCTTTCACATAGAGGCGGAGGTTTCTTTCGGCTTCCTCGCGGGCGGCGACGGCGACGGCCTTTTCACGACTGATTGCCACTAAGTTGGCGCCCACGACCCCAGCAAGCAGGAGCAGAAAAAACATAAGCAGAAAAGTGATGCGGCTGTGGCGTTGAATGAGTAGCGAAAGGTGGGTAACCGGCCCCGCATGTTCGGCTTCAGTGGGTAAACCGGAGAGGTAGCGCTGAATCTCCTGCCGCAGGGCGAGTGCACTTTCATAGCGGCGGGACGGGTCGAGAGCGAGCGCTTGCATTGCCACGGCCACGAGACTGGCCGGAATATACTGTTCCGGTTTTCGACGGCGGGGAGGCACCACATTACCTTTGCGCGTATTTTTAATGATTTCGTTGGCTGAAACCCCGTGCACCGGAAGATTGTGCGTTAGAAGCATGTAGAGCACCGCTCCTAGCGCGTAGACATCTGTTTGCGGCGTTTTTTCGCCTCCGGCTTGCGTCTGCTCTGGTGCCATGAAGCCCGGGGTACCTTTCATGGTTCCCGAAAGGGTCATGTCGTTAAGAATATCTCCGTCGAGGAGGTCGGTGGATATACCGGAGGTATCTTCTGAAACATTGATCACGCGCGCCAGCCCCCAGTCGCATACGAGCACCTCGCCGAATTCCCCTCCCGCCTGGATATTGTCGGGCTTGATGTCTAGGTGCAGAACGTTCCGCGAATGCGCATAGGCGATGGCATCGCAAATCTTCATGAAAATATTGAGCAGCGTTTCTAAGGGATAGTTTCGGCGATAGGTTTCATCGCCATCGCGCAACTTTCCGAGAATAATTTTAAGGCTATCGCCCGGCACCAACTCCATGGAGAAGAACGGGACACCCTCCGGGTCGACCCCCATATTGTACACCGGCATGATATTGGGGTGCGCCAGATTGGCCGTCAACCGGGCTTCTCGCAGGAACTGTTCCTGATCATGGGGGCTCTGCGCGCGAACCGCACGGGCCATGGCTACGCGCCGGTCTAAACGGTGGTCGTAAACCAGTGTAATCTTTTTCTCGCCCCCTTCAGCGATCTTCCGAATCTCACGGTAGCGTGCAATACGGCCTTGCAGCGAATTTAAGATCGGTGTCAGCGAAGCCTCTTCCTCTTCCGACATTACTGAAGCTTCGGTGTCGTAGAGTTCCCGTAGCGTCTTGTTGCGTGTCAGGAACGCTTTCTCCAAATCCTTGTCCTTGTCATCCGCCATGAGAGATACTCACCTAGTCTGAGGGGAAAATTTCAAGGAGTTCGCGAGGATGTTCAACGAGGTGGTCGGGGTTAGACCGGGAGAGAGCCTCGGAGGTGTTGAGCCCCCATGTGACGGCAATGGATCTGGCGCCGGCGAGCCGCGCGCTTTCCACATCCACGGAGGTATCTCCCACATAGAAAAGGCTCTGCGGTTTAATCCCCCGCTCCTTGATGTATTTTTTAACCCGGCGCTTCTTGCTAAGAATGCTGCGGGTGGAATGCACCTCGTCGAACCAGTCGATGGAGTGCTGTCCAAGAAACGTATGCACGTTTTTGCTGCGGTTGGATGTGAGGATATCCATATGGTAACGGCCGCTTTCGTGGATCTGGGTCAGCACCTCCGCCAACCCTTCGGGGGGATGGATTTCATGAATATCCCGATGCATCAACCGCCGCGCATGGATGGCAACAATCGGCACCTTCCAAAGGGCCATACCAACGTGTTCGATAAACTCGTGAATAGTCAAATGCCGAACGGCCTCAATCTCCTCCTCGGGAAGATGGCGATAACCATAGACAGACGACAATCGGTTAAAAACCGTATGAATAAGCATCATGGTTTCAGCCAGTGTGCCATCGAAATCGAATAAAATAGTGGGTCTTTGCTTATCCATAACGAAAAATCCTGCAATTCAACCTAGGAGGAAATCTACTATGGGAAGCGGCTCCAAGGCAAGAGACACCCTCCCAAATTCCAGACGGGGCAGACTGTACATTCACACCCTTTTCACGTATGAACCCCTGATTATGAAATCATCTTTATTTAAAACGATCATCTTCTCGCTCCTGCTCTCCGCAGGATCCTCTTCCTTTGCTCTCGACTTTACCGACCAAGGTGAATATGTGGGATCGCCCACGTGTATTGCCTGCCACGAACGCTTCTACGAGTTGTGGAACACCTCGCACCATGGCAGTGCCATGCAGGCCTTCAGCGGAACCTTTGCCCGCACCCTTGTCCCGATGGAGAAAGAGATTAAAATCGGTGACGTGAGTTTTATTGTGGAGCTTAATTCCAGCGGTGGCGTACTGCATGAGACCCGCGCCGATGGCACAAAAAAAACCTATCCGGTTCTGCATGCACTCGGCGGGAAAAACGTTTACTTCTTCCTCGTCCCCTTGGAGAAGGGAAAGTTGCAGACCGCACCAGTCGCCTATCATGTGCACAAGAAAATCTGGTACAACTCCACCGCCAGCATGATACGCCACTTCGGTGGAGGCGTACTCGACGAAGCGCTGGAATGGACCGACCGGCAGCTCACATTTAACACCGCCTGCCACGATTGCCACATTAGCCAGATGCGCAAGAACTACGACCCCGAAACCGATAGTTACTCCACCACATGGAGTGAGTCCGGCATTAACTGCGAGGTCTGCCACGGCCCCGCCGAGGCGCACATTAAGGCCGCCGAAGAGGCTGCTATAAATGGCAAAGAACTGACCGATCTAAAACTGCTGACATTCCATGGCGACCTCAACGCCTTGGAACGCGATGCGACCTGCGCCCCCTGCCATGCCAAAATGGTTCCGCTCTCGCGTGATTTCACCCCCGGTGAATTATTCTTCGATCACTATGATCTCCTTTCCTACGAAGACCCCGACTTCTTTGCCGATGGTCGAGACCTTGGCGAAAACTATACCCAGACCGGGTGGATGGCCAATCCATGCGCCAACGCCCAAAAACTTGAATGCATTCACTGCCACACCTCGAGCGGTCGCTTTCGCTTTGCTGACGAACCGAACAAGGCCTGTCTGCCCTGCCACGAAAAACGTGTGGATAACATTCTTGCCCACTCGCACCATGCCGCCAGCAACAACGTTACCTGCGTCGACTGCCACATGCCTAAAACCGCACAGGCACATATGCACCGCTCCGACCACACCTTCCGCCCTCCTTCCCCGGCGGCTACCCTCGAATTTGGTTCCCCCAATGCCTGCACCCTTTGCCACCACAATCCCGAAGCCATTAAAGGCGACTTCCACGGCCATAAAAAAGAGGATGTGGAGTGGGCCGCTACCTACGTGAAAGAGTGGTTCGGAAAGGACTCCGGTGCCGACATTCTGGAACTTGGCCATATCATTCAGGCCTGCCGCGATGGCGAATGGGCAAAGCTTCCGGAGATTCTTGCCTTCCTCGATAACCCCGCGTGCGACCAAGCCGCCAAGGTGAGCATCCTTCGTCTACTCAACAACTGCCCCGGCCCCGAAAAGTGGACCGCCATTCGCAAGCAACTTGACTCCAACTATGAATGGGTGCGCTCCGCCGCGGCCTCTTCACTCCAATACGATCAATCACCCGAAACCACCACAGCCCTTCTCAAAGCGGTTCAGGACAGATTCCGCACGGTGCGCATTCGCGCCGCCTCATCACTGCTCGACCGTGACCTTAGGAACCTCAGCGCGGACGAGCGCAAGACCTATGACACCGCGCATGCTGAATATTGGAACTCGCTTATTATTTGGCCAGACCGGTGGTCCACCCACTACAACCAAGGCATCTACTACGACCGCACCGGCAAATCCGATAAATCCCTTGCCGCATACCAAAAGGCGATGGATCTCCGTAATGATGTGATCCAGCCGATGATCAACGCTTCGATGGTTTATGCCCGCGCCGGCAACAGCACCAACGCCTACGAACTGCTGAATAAAGCGATCGGGATCGAACCTGAAAACCCCATGGTCAACTTTAACATCGCCCTGCTCGAAGCCGAGTTCGGGAAGATGGAGGATTGTGAAAAACATCTGCGCACGGCCCTCAAAACCGACCCGCAGATGGCGCAGGCCGCCTACAACCTCGGCGTATTGCTCTGCCAGAAAAAGGATGAAGAGGGTTTCCAATGGCTAAAAAGTGCGGCCGAACTGGTGCCGGAAAACTGGAATAACCTGTCATCCTACCTTTTCTTCCTCAAGCAAGCGAAGCGGACGAATGAGATTGAGGCCGCTCTTAAAACCGCGATTACCAGCGGCCGCGCCGCTCCGGAAGCCTACTTTGCGCTTGCCGGAAACTACCAGCGTGAAGGCCTCCTCGCCGAAGCCGCCGAAATCTACAAGAAGGCCATGCTCGATCCGCGCCTTCCGATGGATGCCAAACGTTACGCCGCCCAAATGGAAAACCAGCTCCGCACTCAACCGTAGACGAAAGGCATGTGGAAGTTCCTGAAAATGTTCATGGGTATTGCACTGCTTCCGGCATGCTGGGCCGTTTCATTTGCGGTATATAAGCTCTACCAAATTTCGGTAGAGTCGGCGGCCACCAGCGGATTCGAGAGTTGGGCGCTACCGTCGGGCTTTATACTTTGGGTGATTCTCTTTTTCCTGTTCCCCCGCCCATTCCGCACCTATGTACTGGGACACGAACTGACCCATGCACTGTGGTCAATCATGATGGGCGGCCGCGTCGGTAAAATCAAAGTAGGTAAGACGGGCGGCCATGTTGAGCTCACCCGAACCAACTTTATCATCACGCTGGCCCCCTACTTTTTCCCGTTCTACACCGTTTTGCTCATCGCAGCCTATTACCTCGCCGGCATCTGGCTAGATGTAGAGTCGCACAAGGTTTGGTGGCTCACCGCTGCTGGCATCACATGGGCCTTCCACATCACATTTACAATCCACATGCTGGCCGATCGGCAACCCGACATCCAAGAGCATGGCCGGATTTTTTCATACACTGTCATCTACCTAATGAATGTGCTGGTGATTGGCCTATGGATGGTCATGGTCGGCTCCCCGAAACTTGAAAGCCTAGGCGACCTACTCGCCCACGAAAACGCGCTGGCCTACAACCACGCCTACTGGCAACTTCTTTCCGCATGGAACACCGTGGCTCAGTGGATTGAGCAGATGAAAGGATGAGTCAAAAAACGGACGGGGCCGGCGGAATCTACGACGCAGGCGGGAACACTTTACGACCAGAGCTCGGGCCGAAGCAAACCGCGAACGGCAAAAAAGATTCCGCCCGCAACTGCAACCCCGAATAAAATAAATAGTCCTTTCCTCATCTCAACTCCTATTAGCTATCCTTTTTCGGGTCTCTAGCCCAACTTCCGCGCCATAAAAATGCGAGTTTTGTCCTGTAAGGACTTACATAATCTCTGGCACTACGTTTTCGCGCATTGGCGCACTCGATAGGTGCGAAGGCGAACCGGCAGGCCTTTCCAGTCGATCCCCAGCTGGGCGTAGATCATTTTCTGCTGTTCGCTGGGTCACCCGGCTTTCCGGATGTGGTGCTCGACCCCTTTGGCGGTAGGCACGATCAGTGTGCTGTTTCGGACTTTTCTTTTTCTGCATTGATACCCACGTCTGGCAAGCGTATTTTTAACCACTCCCTCCCCTCGGCTGTGGTACGAGTGTCTCTCACGTCGAGAAGCACAAGATTGGTCAGGCCTCCAAGAGACCGTATGCCATCATCCGTTACACCCGTCCCTACCAGTTCCAAGATTTCAATGTGGTCGTATCCTGAGATGATCTCCAACCCTGCATCACTGACCCTTGTATGATTCAGGTTGAGTTCCAGCAAATGTTTCAGCTGTTTCACATGCATTAGGCCGAGATCCGTGACATCTGTGTACGCCAGATAAACTCCGCGCAGCTCTCTCGATCTACCCAGAACCGACAGGTCATCATCTGTGACCCTCGTACTAGCCAAATTGATCCAAGTAACGTTCCTGTCATAATCCCCTTTTCCTTCGATAGTAC
>JAUXGY010000459.1 GCA_030621805.1 Kiritimatiellales bacterium
GCCAGCAATAACTTTTTCCTTCAGAAGATCAAGTGTCAAGGTAATCGGCAGGGCCGTGTCTTTCATCCAGTCCGAATGCCAGATGGTATCGTTTTTCCCATCCGCCACATGGGATGCCGAGTAATCTGGATGGGCCGAACTGGCATGAACAATACAATCGGCTTCGCCTAACACGGATTGCAATTGCTCGGGGGAAATCGTGCCCTTCGGATCGAATCGGTCGGAAGCGATATAGTTTTCCAGCGAACGGCGAAGCTGGCGGGCCACAACGCGGTTTTCCAGATCCGAGTGGATATCCAACGAACAGACCAATAGTTTTCCCGGCCCCACGTTGGCCTCGAAGATCGCGGCAGGCAGCGCATTGCGGTTAAACTTATCGATGAATGCGAAAGGAATATCGCGTCGGGGATCGATGCCGTTGATTCCCTCCAGATCGATGGAGGTGGAGCGCGCCGTAAGCTCCCACCACTGCCAATTGATGTGGGTATCTGTGGGAAAATCCTGCCAGCACGGGTGATCGGCCAGAATGGTGGCACCGCAGGATGCGGGCTGGTTTTTGAAATGCACCGGCGACCAGAAAACCGGGATGAAGCGGCTGGGGAGGGATTTCTTAATCGCACTCGCCGGAGGTGCGAGCAGCACACGCTTGCCCTGAGCGAGGGCATCCAGCATGTTTTTTGTCAGGGCACGGTGGAGTTCGAAGCCGGGATCCTTTGTCTCGATGGCCGGTTTCGCAGGATAGATCCACAGCGGCCATGCGTTCTCATGCCCATCCAGACTGATTACGAGATTAATGCGGCTGACCTCGGCAAATTGGGTGAGCGGGAATTCCACCTTTCCCAGCGGAATGGCGCACCCGATCGGAACGTCGCGGGCGGCAAGGGTCTCTTCGGCTAAAACCTGCCCATCACGGATAATCTTCCAGCCAATTTTCGCCTGTTTCAGCGGAGCCGGACCAAAATGTGCGGCCTCCAGTTGGGCAGTGAAGGTTTCTGTATTCTGCCATACCATTTTTTCCATTCGAACCAACGGCACGGTCGGCGAGCAAAACTGGCTGAACTCCTCAGCCGTGATCACGCCTTTATCGTCCCAGAAGGAATCCAACACCCCGACCGTGGCCGTACCCTGACCGGGGAAATCCTGCAGTTGGAGGAGCTGGATGCCGGTGAGCCCCGGGGTGCGCAGGGCGCGCTCCACATCCTCCTTATAGAGCAGGGCGGCGAGCTTGCCGGAATCGCGCGTGTAGCGGGCGGCGAGATCCCGTCGCCCCTTGCGCTTGAGGTCATCACGAATGGCCTCCCAAGCCGTCGGGCGTAGCGGGGAGTCTCCGTATTTTTTCAGTTCCCGGAGGTCAGGAAAAACGTGATATTGTCCCACTTCATGGGTGATGAGGGGGATGGAAAGGCACGCGAGCCCTTCCGCATAGTCGGTGTCCGTCGAGGGAAAATTTGAGTTAAGAAAACCTTGGCCGCGTACCCAGCCGGACTTCGTCCTTTGCGAAATGAAAAAGTCATCCGCGGGGCCGGGCAGTGCGCCGCGCTCAGAAAAGGAGTAGCTTGTGCTGGTGTAGAGCAGGTGCGGGGCAAGGCTGCGAAAATGCTCAACCATGTCATCCATGAATCCATAGTCGCCCGCCAACTCGTTACCCAAACTGAAAAAGACAAAGGAGGGATGGTGGCCATATTCGCGGAGGATTCGTTCTCCTTCCTTTTTCAGGAAATCATCAACTTTGGGTCGCCGTCCCATGGCGGACGTCCAGTTGGGCAGTTCAACCTGGAGATAGATTCCGTGCCGATCCGCAGAGGCAAAAGCGGCCTCCGGTGGGCACCAGGAGTGAAAGCGCAGATGGTTCAGTCCGTA
>JAUXGY010000059.1 GCA_030621805.1 Kiritimatiellales bacterium
ATAAAAAAGACGATCAAAATCAACGTAACGATGGGATTGCCTTTGCGATCGGTAGAGGTTGTCGTCCGGTAGTGCGTCGCCGCACCGGTCAGCGTCACGCCATATTCCTTGGCGATTTCTTGCGACAACACTGCAACGCCGGCCGCAATCCCTTCCCCCGGATTCCCCGCCTTAAAATAGGGTGTGATGACATCGCGCCGAATGCGCCCCGCCTTGGAATCGGGGATCGCCCCTTCGAGGCCGTAGCCGACTTCGATACGCATCTTGCGATCCTTCATCGCGGCGAGAAACATGAGTCCGTTATCTTTACCCTTCTGGCCAATGCCCCACTTTTCAAATAAGCGGTTGGTAAAATCGTCGATCTCTCCGCCGTCGAGCGATTGGATCGTTACCACGGCAATCTCCGCACCGGTCTTTTGCCGCAACTCAGTAATCATTGCCGTCAATTGTTGCTCGTCCGAGACGGAAATAACGTTTGCAAAATCGTTCACAAAGCCGCGCGGTTTCAGACTATCGAGCAATGCGTCCGCCGCATCGACCGGGCATGCCGCAACCCAAAGAAAGAGGATCAAAAAGAGATATTTAAAAATTCGCATTTGGAGACAGTACCGTTTGTATTCGGTCTTTCAACCTACTTGCCGATGAATTACCACCCACCACTCGATCCCCCGCCGCCAGAGCTACCCCCGCTAAACCCACCGGAACCTCCTCCACCAAAGCCGCCCCCTCCCGAATATCCACTCCCGCCCGAGCCGGTCCAATACGATCTTCCCGAATTCGCAGTTCGCTTGGAATGCTTCCTTGGCACTCCAATCCAGAGCCCCACCCCGAAAATCAAAAATAAGGCCGCAAACCCGCTCACCCGATAAACCCAATCTGGAAGGGTGGCGATCGATGGCTCCGTCAAGAGCACCTCGCCCGCCCATGAAAATTCCTGGGCCAACGCACCCATTGACGCGCCGAGTGCGAGGAAGATCAGACCTCCCTTTTTACAAATCTTCATGCCAGACAGAATACCGAAACAGAACCCCACCTCAATTATAATCAGCTCCGCTGATTGTAGCCCAGAACAGAAAAACCTCCTCCCACTTCCCATATATATTGATATAGTAAACTATATATTTTAGCTCCAAATTGGCCTTTATTACCCGCTTTTATATAGAATACTATATCAAGAGTTTATGGGGGTCAGATGCAATTCCCTACTCCCAAATGCCGAGAATGGGGGTTTGGCAGGCGGGGCACTGACCGTTGGAAATGCGGTTTTTGCGGACGTGGTAGCCGATGCGTTCGATGAGGGGCTGGCTACAGCGGGGGCACCAGGTGGTTTCGGCTTCGGGGTTTTGCAGGTTGCCGATGTAGACAAATTGGAGACCGGACTCGATGGCGATTTCGCGGGCGCGCAGGAGGGTGGCCTCGGGCGTGGGCGGCAGGTGCTTGAGCTCATTTTGCGGGAAGAAGCGCGAAAGGTGCAGCGGGGTTTTGATACCGAGGTTCTCGGCCACCCAGTCGCAGAGCTGTTTAGTTTCCTCTTCGGAATCGTTGAGCGTGGGGATGATGAGATTGGTGACTTCGAGCATCACTCCGCACTCCTTCATGATCGTCAGCGCCTTGAGAACAGGCGCGAGGCGGGCGTCGCAAAAGGTGCGGTAGAAGTCGTCGGAGAAGGATTTGAGATCGACGTTAGCGGCATCGACATAGCGACAGATTTTGCGCAGCGGTTCGGGGCTGATGTAGGCGGCGGTGACGAGCACGTTTTTGATTCCAGCTTCGGCAGCGGCCTTGCAACAGTCGTAGGTGTATTCGTAGGAGACGAGCGGCTCGGTGTAGGTGTAGGCGATGGCGGGGCAGTTTCTCTTCCCGGCCATTTGGGCAAGGTCTTCAGGAGAGATCTCGCCGATGGCCGAGGCAAACAGCCCGGTTTGAGAAACCTGCGCATTTTGACATTGCGCGCAGTGCAGGTTGCAGCCGACGGTGGCGATGGAGAGGATCGGCGTGCCGGGCAGAAAGTGGAACAGGGGTTTCTTTTCGACGGGGTCGATATTCAGCGAGCAGGGGAATCCGTAGGTCGTGCAAACGATTTCACCATCGATGTTTTGTCGCACCCGACAGTCGCCCGTTTCGCCAAGAGCGAGCAGGCACCCTTTCGGGCAGATCGAACATCTAGTTTTTGTCTTCATCCTTTGGGCCGGGCGACAACAGGGAGTCCAGACCGTCGAAGGCGGAGAAGCCACCGGCTTGGAACGATTTCTCGACGGCTCCGTAGCCCTTCATCTTATGTTTTTCGTGTTCGTTGTCGTGGCAATAGATGCAGAGGAGCTCCCAGTTGCTTCCGTCGGGTGGATTGTTGTCGTGGTTGTGATCCTTGTGGTGAACGGTCAGCTCTTTGAGCCCCTTGCCGGAAAACTCGCGGGCGCAGCTACCGCATACATGCGGGAACATTTTTAGCGCACGGGCGCGATACCCTTTTTCCTTGTCCGCCAAATCGCGGTACATGTTTTCAAGTGCATCGGTTTTCTTCTGCATGGGATTCTCTCCAAATCTTGAGGTCTATGAGGATAGTAACCACAGCCAGCGGCAGATGTACATGGGACATGCGTGTATTTATCCACGCCAACACAAAGTCCAAAGCGGGGCGAAAACATGCCAATATAGTTCCCGCGAAGAAGTATAATACAGCTTATTGTGCAGTATGCGGATTGGATACATGTGCGTACATAAAGAGATTCTGGAAATAATCAAACCGCTATTGCGAGACATCACCTGCTCTGGCAGTCCTTCTCAATTGCTCGTCGATTTCTTTTCGCTCTTCTTCATCTGCACACAGTAGGGTTTTGCAAATTTCCAGCAGAATCGGAGAATGTCGCGTGTCCTTAAATGTATCTATTACGTAGGCGAGGGCAAGGGGACGCTCCGCCTCTATGCGCGACAAGCCCGTTTGCCTACAATTTGTGAGATTGTTTCTTGCGTTTTTTCGCATAGCGGCCTCGTAAAGGGCACGAGCCTCTGGATCAGAAATGGCCTTGGGATCCATTCCACTCCAACCCGGAAGGCCTAGGGGAGGAGACACATTGGCATAAACCGTCAACCACTCGAAATTTGCAATGCGCTCCTTCCTTGCGTTTCCCATAACCATAGAAATCAACAAAACGTGATCCTTGCGCTCCAAAAAGGAGGAAGTATCGCTCGCTATCAAAGATCCTGCCAAATGTCTCATCGCAGGCAAATCGAATCCGTGGTCTCCGATCCCAAGAGAACTTTTCGATAAAAGATTGGCAAGAAGCCTCGTCGCAAACCTATCCGAAGCAGATCCCAATTCCTGTCCACAAATCTGTTTCGTGGTATTCCAAGCACCTTCGTAGTACGCATTCGTCTTCCCCGTATTCCAAAGTTCTTCGAGATGAACCAACTGTTTTTCAATATCGCCCGCCAAACCCTCGCCATCCCCAAAACATGCAAATATGGATGCCCCCGCAAGCAATACGATTGCTTCAACTAGCCGTATTTTAGATCGGTACATGTACTCCTCCTTCTTTGGCCGTAAACATCTCACTACGGAGTCCTTACTGCATGCTTGTTTAATTTGTCAACGGTTGCTGTTCCATTCGTGCTGGTTTGTTCTCGAATTTAACTTCTTCCCCGGCCACCGTTCTTTTTCTGACTTTGCCGTTTTCCCGCCACGACTCCCGCAAAAGGACGGCAGGCAGAGAAGCCGCCGACTTGGAAAGGCCGAAGTCAAACGGATGAAAGCTTGTTTTGAAGTAGAGCGACCCTACTTTTGGACTCTACGGAATTCTTCGGGGATTTCAGACCAGCCTTCTTCATTCAGAGAGGGCGGTGGCGGAGGTGGACCAACCCTTTTTTTCAAGTCCTCCAGATATGTCATCTCTTCTTTCAGCTTCCTCTCCAATCTTTCCAATACACGAGATCGCTGCTTCTGATACAAAGAACCATAATTCACGGAGTAGAGCCGCGTCCAAACGCTTTTGGAACCGAACAAGAGCAACCACTCCTGCTCGGAAAGTGAAACATTCCTTGCCTTCCACTGGATAAAGAAATATTCATCATACTTTGTCCCACTTTCCAGCAAATAATCCACGATTTCGCCCGTTCTGTTGAACGTACAGGAAAGCTCATATATCTTTCTCCTCAGTTCCCGATGGATTTGGTGCATCATGGGATCTTCCAAACCTACCGTTAAAATCTTGATCACATCGGAATGCGAAACCCTCATGAGTTGCCAATACAGTTCGATCCGCTTATCCGCATTCGTTTCATTGATAATTTGCTGTTCCAAAAACCGCACATGCTCTAACAACTGTTCATCGCTTTCCTCCGTAATCTCCAAGGATATCGTAGTTTTCAAGGTCACCGTGGAGAAACGAGAACCAACGTGCGTCCAAATTTGTATTTCGATTCCCAGCGACGCTTTTCCCGGCGTGATTTTCGAGAAGTAGTCCTGCAGATAGACCCGTCTAGACATGGTTTCCCCCTGCCGAAGAACCGCATGCGGAAAGCGGACCGTCACCCTCGGACGTTTAGGGCATTCTTCCCGGAGGATCCAGCCTTTCGGAACATCAAAGGAAATCTTCAGCCCATCCCCTTGGATGGAGTGGAGGTCGACAGATTCACTTCCGGTATATTCAACCCCAAGATCAACTGGCATCGCCTGTCGTACGGGGACCATCTGCGACACGTCGGCTGTGAATGAATAGTCGGATGCCTTCAATTCAGATCCAAAGGTGTGTCCGGCAAACAAAGTAATGATAAACATTTCGATATATGTACGTATCTTCATAACATAACCTCGTCTCGATACTCTAATTCTTTACCTCAGCATCGTATGTACTTGTAGTGGTGATGGCTCCCGTCTGCACGCCATTATTGGCGTTCCCTTTTTTACGAGTATGTATCCAGTATTTTCCATTGCTATCTTTCGAGACAGTATGCTTGATCTCAAATCCAGACGACATGACTTTTCTTTTATCTGCCTCTTTTATTTCGCAACGATCACATGAAAAAATGATGTACTGATCAAGAACCAGTTGGCCTGATATTCCATAATAATCCATTATCTGCTTCATATCGGCAGCAGTAGCATAGCCACCAATCGTATGTTTATCGGATTGCTGGGCGGTTGCCGCAATAAAACCAGATACGTTCGGTTGATTCCCTGCGAAGAAACCTGTATCTAGTAACTGTTACAATCTCCGATAACTTCGTTTTATCACAATCTCCCGGCGTTCCTGAGTCACTTAAATACTGTAATAGATACTCAGCTCCCCATCTTAGGTCACTTGGCCCATACTGTAATGGTTCGAGCATACCAATATAGGTAAACCCTATAGTCGAAGGATGTGCGCAAATACTAAATCCTTTTGATCGCCCACAGTTATTACCATTAATTCTTGCACGAACCTGTATCTTTCCTGCATATCCAACCTTTGTTTGATTCCCACCGGTTATTATAATCGGGCCACTCGAGGTTCTTGTCGCGTTTGCCGAAACCGCAGCGGAACCATTGTCTGCATTGCCGTTAATTATATCAAAAGTTGTATTTAGCCCTGTTGGAGAAATGGTTACGTTCACGATTTTCATTTTGGTGGGGGGCAGGCTAAACGGCAAATTTGCCGCGCGAACGATATCGCTAATCGCAATTTGTGCCACAATCACTTTCTTCTGGGCACTGCACTCGGATGCGCTTGACCATCCGTCTTTCGAAAACTCGCACCTGATGGTTTTTTTGTCAGTCGCGCTGTTACTAGGAGTTGCGGGAGCCACCAGTTTAATGGGGTTCGAAGTGTCGCTTCCCACGACGGCGAAGCCCGTGTAGGACCAAACAAATTTCCCACCGTTCGTATCCACGTTGCTGGGCGAAAAAGTCAACGTGTAGTCGTTGGTGGTTCCTACGCCCACATATTCTGGACCGTCAAGCGTCAAGGTAACCAAGCCAACATTGGGCGCATTGCATGCTCCAAATGAGTAGAATATGATTGAACATCCGACGAGTGTCATCAACCAGATACCCGCCTTTGCTTTTACAAAACCCTTCATACTCCCACTCCCTCCTCACTTTCGTGGTGCCCGTCAAAACGTGCTTCCAAAAAATGTATCCAAACCGTATTCAATATCCTCTACTCAGTTCCCCTCTTGCATTGGGAAAGGTTGTTTTAAATTAACGGGACATCCGCTTAAGTAAAGGCTGGGTGTTGTGGAGAGTTTCCCCACATTTACGGTTAGTCAAAGGTGCGCTTTATCTCGGCAGTAAAGAATAGAAGGAAGAAAATTTCGAGAGCAGTTCATCTTGTATACCTATTTTTCAACTATCCTGCGGACTTTTAGTTTCCGCCATTAAATGATGAACAGGAGTTGTGACCGATAAAGACAGACTACAGTAGCACCCTCGAAACCACCCCCGATGCAAAAGACACCCTTCGTTTAACGATCTATCATATAAAGCGTTAGAATTCCTTTTTCAGCTGGCTTACCGGAAAAGCTATCTCATTATTTCCAAAGTCGACGACGGAGCGAAGAGGCATGAGTAAATTACTCCCCAGCAGACCAACGACCTTAAGCCCGCCCACCTCTTCAGGGTGTTTATCGCTACTTTTCCCGACGAGGAAGAAGGGATAGTTAGCCACATCAAAATACCCTCCGAAATCAATCGATGGCACAATAACCATATCCGACTCCAAATCCTCTCCCAGCGCTCTGATGGTCAGCGATTTCTCGCGCTTTTCCCACTTTTTCTGCGCGGCGTATTCTGGATAAAGTGTAGCGGCATGAGCACCGGTATCGAGCATGAGTGCAACCTTTTCTCCGTCGAGGATCACCGGAATATAATGGCGATCATCCGACCCGCGCATGAGCTTTAAAACTCCATGCCCGGCATCCCGCAAGGCCTGAATAAGCTCTCCGGGTTTCGCCCCCTTGACCGGGAACAGCATCTGCTTTTTATCATAATCCAGAATCATACCGGTGCTTTGAATAAAGCCTTGGCCCAACAGCCCGTCCAGCTTCGCTGGTTTCCCATCCATCTCAATGTCGACAAACTGCCCCATGTCAATGAATGGAAATCGCTGATTTTCGAGAACTATGCCGCAGGAAAGATCCAGCGATTTTAGTTCTCCCGTGGCCAGCGCGATCGGCTTTCCATCGCTACCAATCGCCGTTCCAGAACCCTGTAGAAGTTTCAGCCCCAGCGTCTTGGCAAGCGCCTCATGAAAGAAAATGGAGTGGGCACCCGAGTCCACCGCCAACAAAATCTTCTGGCCATCCGCGATTCCTCCGATGACGAGCTGAAATTCATCCGCTACTTTGAGCGGAACGATCACATGCCCTTCAAGGATCTTTTTCATTTGCGGCACCTTCTCTTGCAAGTCGGCAAACGTAAGCGAGAAGGTAGCCATTATAGCGAAAAGTATAAAAGCAGGGACGACACCACGACCGCTCCGGCAGCGAAATATATATTTTGATACATGCGTTTTAATTTTCATAAATGGGAACGTAGTCAAGACCCTCGGATCTTAGCAAGCATACTAAACAACCGAATACTCTCCGTGTTCATATTTGAACAATCAGGAAACCCCCGAAGGCGCTAAGGGGAGTAGAAATACTTGAAGTACCATTTCCACTCACAGGAAAAGGGATAGCAACGGCAATTGCTCGCTCACTCTCACTTATATAGGAAGCAACCGATCCGCCTATCCGTTGCCTTCTATCAATCCGTTGCAAAAAATCGGACTATTGGAAATTCCACTCCCCTAAGTTAAGCATAGTCCTATTTGTCTGTACGTAATTCAGACGTAGTTCAACTTGTCCATTGCCATTTTTTTAACTAACATGTGTGACTCTAGATTCCAAATTTTAACCTGATAAGGAGCCGTACAGATGAGCAAAGACTACAGTAGCTACCTCGAAACCACCCCCGATGCAGAAGGTAATTTTGGCGAATATGGTGGCGCATTTCTCCCGCCCCAGCTCATCGGCCCGATGAAGGATATCCACGACGCTTATCTTAAAATCAGCCAATCGGCCGACTTTATCAATGAACTGCGCGCCATCCGCAAACACTACCAAGGCCGCCCGACCCCGACCTACCACGCCAAGCGCCTCTCCGAAATGTGCGGCGGCGCGTCGATCTACCTCAAGCGCGAGGACCTCAACCACACCGGCGCGCACAAGCTCAACCACTGCATGGGTGAAGGCCTGCTTGCCAAATACATGGGCAAGAAAAAGCTGATCGCCGAAACCGGTGCCGGCCAGCACGGCGTGGCGCTCGCCACCGCCGCCGCCTACTTCGGCCTCGAATGCGAGATCCACATGGGCGAAGTCGATATCGCCAAAGAGCACCCCAACGTCATCCGCATGAAGCTGCTCGGCGCCAAGGTGGTGCCCGTCTCTTTCGGCCTCAAGACCCTCAAGGAAGCCGTCGACTCCGCCTTCGGGGCCTACCTCGAAGACCCCGAAACCACCATCTACTGCATCGGCTCCGTCGTGGGTCCGCACCCCTTCCCGATGATGGTGCGCGACTTCCAGCGCGTCGTCGGCATCGAGGCCCGCGAACAGTTCCAGGAAATGACCGGCAACCTGCCCG
>JAUXGY010000249.1 GCA_030621805.1 Kiritimatiellales bacterium
GGATGACGAGACAAAATCCTTCCGGGTCAACAGTTCTTTTTTCTTTTCCATGATTCCCTGCCCCTATAGATATTTTTTAATTCCTTCCACCAACTCGGAGATCAGGAACGCGCGCCCCTGCACCTTGCTGATGGATTTCACATCGACCAAATACTTTGCACGCAACACGAGCGAAAGTTGACCCAGGTTCATCTCGGGAGCAACGACGTGGTCGTACTGCTTCATCAACTCCCCGATATTTTTCGGGAGCGGGTTGAGATAGCGCAAATGCGTATAGCTGACGGCATGCCCTTCAGCTTGCAACTGTTCGACCGCCATCGTAATGGAGCCGCGCGTGCTGCCCCAACCGATCACCAGCACCTTGCCGCTCTTTTCACCCAGCACCTCGGCGGGTGGGAGGCTATCGGCCATCTTCGCCACCTTCTCGGCACGCAGGCGGCACATTTTTTCATGGTTTTCGCCATCGTAGCTCACCGCACCTTCCTCCGTTTTTTCGAGGCCGCCAATGCGATGCTCGAAACCCGGCCGGCCGGGAAGGGCCAAACGGCGAGCGAGCGTTTTGGGATTACGGTGGTAGGGAACATATTCCGCGCCGTGCTTGATCGGCACCACGGAGATGTCCGGCAGCTCCGTCACCGTCGGAATCTTCCAGGGTTCGGAACCGTTGGCCAAATAGGTGTCGGTAAGCATGACCACCGGCATGCGATATTTCAGCGCAATGCGTGATGCCTCAATCGCGGTGTCGAAACAGTCCGCCGGGGAGTCCGCCGCCACCACCGCCACGGGCGATTCGCCGTTGCGGCCATAGAGCGCCTGCAACAAGTCGGCCTGCTCGGTCTTGGTCGGCAATCCGGTGCTCGGTCCGGCCCGCTGAACATTTACCACCACGAGCGGAAGTTCGGTAATGACCGCAAGGCCGAGGGCCTCGGATTTCAAACAAAGACCCGGCCCGCTCGTGGTTGTTACACCCAGCGCTCCAGCAAACGAAGCGCCAATCGCCACGCCGATGGCGGCGATCTCGTCCTCGGCCTGAACGGTTTTGACGTTAAAGTTACGGTGCTTGGCCAGCGTTTCGAGAATGGGGGTGGCAGGAGTGATTGGGTAGCTCCCCAGCACAAGGTCGCGCCAGCTGTTTTCCGATGCGGCAATCAGCCCCAGTGCCGTGGCCTCGTTTCCGGTAATCTTACGGTAGGTGCCGTCTTCGAGGGCGCGCCGCTGGACGGTGTAGTGCGGAATATCGATATCCTTGTTTTCACCAACAATGTAGCCCGTCTTCAACGCGAGCAGGTTGGCGTCTGCAACCAGCGGAAGTTTTTCGCGCCACTTGGATTCAATCCAATCCTCCGTGACGTCCAGCGGGCGGGAGTAGACCCAATAGGTGATGCCCAGCGCAAAGAAGTTCCGGCTGCGCGATTTAAGCGCGGTCTTGAGCGGTAGGTCTGCGAGCGCGGCGGCGGTCAAGGCATTGATGTCGACCTTGATCACCCGGAACTCATCTTCGAGTGCCGGATCGTCGAGCGGATTGCTCTCATAGTGCGCCTTCTTGAGGTTGCCCGGCGTGAACGTTCCGGTATTGATGATCAGCAGCCCCTTGGGTTCAAGTTCCCGCAGGTTCACCTTCAGTGCGGCCGGGTTCATCACCACCAGAGCGTCGGCTTTGTCACCGGGGGTCATCACCTTTTTGCTGCCAAAGTGGACCTGGAATCCGGATACACCCGGAAGCGAGCCCAGCGGCGCACGGATTTCCGACGGGAAATCGGGGAAGGTGAGGATGGCATCGCCAAGCAGGGCGCTGGTGTCGGAGAAGAGCTCCCCAACGGTTTGCATACCGTCGCCAGAGTCGCCCGCAAAACGCACAACGACTGAGTCTTTTTCTTCAAGTTTAAGTTTTGTTTCGGCCATGGCTTATTCTCCAGAGGTTTGCGAGGCGACCAGACTGCTGTCGGGCGGCAGGTTCATGACGCGAGAGGGAAGATGTTCGCTAATAAAGGTCATCAGTCCGCGCACCGACAGAATTCCCTTAATGGTATCGCCTTCGAAAATCGGCATATGACGGAACCGGTTGGCATCGAAAATTTCCAGAGCCTCTTGCACGGTCGTGGCGCAGGTTCCGGAAAATGGCTCCGCGGTCATGATCTCATCAACAGGCGTGTCCCCGGGTAGGGTCGAGCCAACAAACTTGTGCATCAGATCCCCGTTGCTCAAAATACCAATGACCTTCTTTTTGGCATCCTGTATCAGCACGCAACCGATCTGATTATACTTCATCTCCTTCACGGCATCGATGATCGTCGTGCCACTCTGAACCACGGCCGCATGTTGCAGTTCGACCTTTCCGACCGGCTCCGACCAGAATGTTGCCTTCTTTCGTTTCGTCATTACTCTCCCTGAGTGAGTGGTTATTTCCCTAGATTAGCTTTAATAAATTCGCGGTTGAGCCGCGCAATATTCTTCACATCGATTCCCTTCGGGCAAGCGACCGCGCACTCGTATTCGTTGGAACAGTTACCAAAGCCGAGCTCGTCCATCTTCGAAACCATGCCTTTGACGCGCTGCGTCCGTTCGGGATGGCCCTGCGGAAGGAGTGCGTATTGGGAAACCTTCGCAGAAGTGAACAACATGGCCGATCCGTTTGGACAGGCCGCCACGCACGCGCCGCACCCAATGCACTCGGCAGCATCCATCGCCGCCTCAGCCATCTCTTTTTTGATCGGGGTCGACGAGGCTTCCGGCGCGCTGCCAGTCTTGACGGAAACATAGCCGCCCTCGGTAATGATGGCGTCGAGGCCGCTGCGATCGACGATCAGGTCCTTGATCACGGTGAAGGCGTGAGCGCGGAAGGGTTCGATCACAATCTGTTCGTTATTCTTAAACTTGCGCATGTGCAGTTGGCAGAGCGTGGTTTGTTCGTGCGAGCCGTGCGTCTTTCCGTTGACCAATGTGCCGCAGCACCCGCAGATACCTTCGCGGCAGTCGTCTTCAAATGCGATCGGTTCTTTTCCGTTAAGCGTCAGCTGCTCATTCACCACATCGAGCATTTCAAGGAACGAGGCATCGGTATCGATGTCCTTGGCTTGGTAGACTTCGAAGCGCCCTTCTTCGCCTTGATTTTGACGCCAGACCTTTAGGGATACATTGATTTTTTCAGACATTATTTGTACGACCTCTGCGTTAGTTTAACCTCTTCGTACACCAGCGCTTCTTTGTGCAGTGCCGGCTCGTTTTCCAATCCTTTAAACTCCCATGCGGCAACGTAGGCAAACTCGTCGTCGTTGCGCAACGCCTCGCCTTCGTCCGTCTGGCTCTCCTCGCGGAAATGGCCGCCGCACGACTCGGCACGATTGAGCGCGTCCTTCACCATCAGCTCCGCAAACTCCATGAAGTCGGCGACGCGATTGGCGCTTTCCAGCGCCTGATTCAAATCGTCGGCGGAGCCGGGCACGTTGACGTCTTTCCAGAACTCGGCGCGGATCTGCGGAATTTTTTCAAGCGCCGCCTTCAGCCCCGCCTCGCTGCGCCCCATGCCGCAGTTTTCCCAGAGCAGGAGGCCAAGCTCGCGGTGGAAGTCGTCGACCGTGCGGCTGCCGTTGACGGCCAGCAACTTGTCGAGCTTGTCCTGCGCGGCCTTTTCGGCTTCGGCAAATGCCGCGTGGTCGGTTCCGACGGTTGAAAGCCCGGCCGAGGCGAGATAGTCGTTGATGGTGTTCGGCAGGACAAAATAGCCGTCGGCAAGCCCCTGCATGAGCGCGCTTGCGCCGAGGCGGTTGGAGCCATGGTCGGAAAAGTTGACTTCACCGATGGCGTAGAGGCCGGGCAGCGAGGTCATTAGGTTGTA
>JAUXGY010000248.1 GCA_030621805.1 Kiritimatiellales bacterium
TAGTATCGGAGGAGAATTGAGATGAACGTATGCAAACGAGTCGTAATGACGGTCCTGGCTTCCCTCAGCTTCGTAACCACGGTGTTTGCTTCCACCTCCTCGGGCATCCGGCTGAAGAACGGCACCCAGGTGCTTCCTGCAGGCCTTCCCAATGTGTCCAACAAGCGTGGGGCTGTCACCTATAATTTCGATCTTGGATCGGAGACGTTCTACGTTCTGATCCCTTCTTCCTATACAGGATCTCGCCCATTTGGCCTCGTTGTGTTCATGAGTCCATCAGACGAGTGCGACATCCCCGATGGCTGGAAGAGTACACTTAAGAAGCGCAATCTGATCTACATAGCGCCACAGAAAGCCGGCAACAAGCAGCCAACTTCTCGCAGATGCGGGTTAGCCGTCGTGGCCGCAGCGAAGATCACCGAGTTGCTGAATATCGACAAAGACAGAGTATTCATCTCGGGATTCTCTGGTGGAGGCAGAATTGCCTGTATGACAGCGTTCTACCATCCCTCCCTTTTTGCTGGATGCTTCCCCATATGCGGGGCGCAGTTCTTCGAACATGTTGAGAGGAAGCATGCAACAAAGAACGACGACTATGGATACTTCGGTCTACAGGGAGGGCTCTCTGAAACGGCGAAGGCTAGACTACGGTTCGCGCTCATTACCGGTACAAAGGATTTTCGGCACGGCAACATCCTGGATCTGTATCATGGCGGCTTTCATAAACAGGGACTCACCGCAAAACTCATTGATGTTCGCGGCATGGCACACGAGTTGTGTTCGCAAAGAACTCTGGAGGATGCTCTGCAGTTCATTGATCAGAAGCGCGCGCCAGTAGCTACCGCCGATCAAGGGAAACCTATAACCCCAGCGACGAACGCGCGAATCCGAAGAACGTGGACCAACCTCTCTGGAACAACCTTAGAGGCCGAACTCACCAAGGTTGTCGGTTCACAGGTATATTTGAAGCGGCCGGATGGTAAAACTATCATGATACGGTTATCTCAACTCTCGCGAGAAGATCGCATCTTCATCGGCAAGGCCCAGAGCAGATGAGCTCTGTAGTCGAAAAGGTCAGTTCCGTAATCTACTAATCAAGGGAAACCCAACGACAAATCCACCTCCCCGGGGAGCAGAGGGTTCCGTCCGCACTCTGCACAAAGCCTTGTTGCGGTTCGCGCAACTCACCACAAACCGGCAAGTGTTCCGGCGATCTCCACGCTCTAAAATGTAGACAACACGGGGCCTGTTTCATGACTCAAGGGTGGATCCGCGCTGGATGCTGTTGGGGCCATATTTTTTCTTGATGTGGTCGGCGGCGCGGCTGAGGCGGTTTCGCTTTTCGTGGAGGGTGGTGTCGGGGCGGTCGAAGAGGTCGAGCTGGTCGGTTTGGGGTTGGTCGGTCTCGACGAGGCCGCTGGTGCCGAATCCGATGAGGCGGACGGGTTGGTCGCGCAGGTGTTCGTTAAGTAGAGCCATTCCGGTTTCGAGCAGGGTGGTATCGTCGCACGAGGGAATGGCGAGCTTGGTTTGGCGGGTGATGGTGGAAAAGTCGGCCCAGCGGATTTTGAGATGCACGGTGGTGGCGAAGTACCCGGCTTTGCGGAGGCGCCCGGCAACTTGGTCGATGAGGCGCTTGTAGGTGGCTTCAATTTGGGCGCGGTCGGTGGCGTCGGTCTTAAAGGTGGTTTCGTTGGAGATACTTTTGTCTTTGGTGTCGCGGGCGATATCGCGCTCGTCGATCCCGTAGGCGAGCTGGCTGAAGACTTTGGCGGCGCGGAATCCGACGGCGTGTTCGAGGGTTTGACGGTCGCACTGCTGGAGCTTTTTGATGGTATTGATCCCCAGCGAGAGTAGTTTTTTCTGAGTTACTTTCCCGACGCCCCACATGCGGCCAATGGGCAGGGGGGCGAGAAAGCATTTGATGGCTTCGGGGTCTGTGGGGACGAGCGTGATGCCGTCGGGCTTGTTCATGTCGGAGGCAAGTTTGGCGAGGAACATGTTGGGTGCAATACCAACCGAGGCGGTGAGGCCGGTCTGCTCTAAAATATCGTGTCGGATCTTTTCGGCGATGGTTTGGCCATCGCCGAAAAGATGTAGTGAACCGGTGACGTCGAGAAACGCTTCGTCGATGGAGAGGGGTTGGACCCGTGGGGTGTAGGTTTCGAATATACGCATGATTTCGCGCGAGACTTCTTTATAGCGGTTCATATTCCCGCGCACGAAGATGGCCTCGGGGCATTTTTGGTAGGCCGTGCGGGAGGGCATGGCAGAGTGGATGCCGAACGTGCGTGCTTCGTAGGAGGCCGCCGCCACCACTCCGCGCTGGTCGGGGGGTGAACCCACCACCACCGGCTTGCCTTTGAGTTCGGGATGGTCGTGCTGCTCGACCGATGCAAAGAAGGCATCCATGTCCACATGCAGAAAGGTTTTTAGGGCGGGGTTCACCTGCCCGGCTACCGTGCGTAGAGTACGACGTAGTTGTTTTTCCGTAGGCGGGCAATCCAGCGTTCGTGCAATCGCTTCCGCTCCTTCGCGTTGAGGGAAGTTTTAATGGCTTGCCGCACTTCGTCGAAGTCCTTGTAGCCGGACTGCCGACGGGCATGCACTTTCACGATATAGAGTTCGGTGTCAGTTTCAATGATGTCGCTGATCTCTCCGGCCGGCAGGGCCTTGAGGGTATCTTGTAGTTCTGGACGAACATCCTTGGGTTGCATCCATGAAAACTTGCCTCCATCGGCGGCCCGGCTTCCTTCAGACAGCTCCTTGGCAACCGTACTGAAGTCGGCCCCTTCGACCAGTCGTTGACGAATGGTTTCGGCCTCCTTGCGTTTAACAATGCGGTCTTCGTCGGTGGCACCCCGGTTCAGCAGGATCACACTATGCTCTATTTTTTCAGGAATAAAATAGCGCGCCTTGTTGGTTTCATATTCGTTCTTGACCTGTTCCGGAGTCACGCGTGCCCGGCGCGTGACCTCTTCGTTGGTCAACATGCCAACGGCCATCTGCTCGCGGAGGGAGTCCATGTATTCGGTGCGCGTCTTTTTCTGTTCGGTGAGGACTTGCACAAAAAGGGCTTCATCGCCTTTGAAGCGGTCACTGATAATCCGCCTGATTTCGTCGTTTACATATTGGTCGGGAATCTGTCCGCCCCGTTCTTCGAAGGCCTCCAGGATGAGGGCGTGTTCCACGAGGTCGTCACGGGTTTTTATAAAGGCTTTTTCGACCTCTTCTTCCAGTTTGGTCCCTTGGTAGGTTCGGTAAAGCTCCGGCATGATCGAGGCCATAGCCTCCCGAACTTCGCCTTGTGTGATCACCCGGTCGTTTACCTTGGCGGCATAGCCGTCGATCTTAATTGAACGGGTTTGCGGGGCGGCACCGAATTGCCCGAAAGCCATGGTGGAGACCAGTAGAAAAACAATCAATGGAAGGAATCTTTTCATAACTCTGGCACCATAGGTAAAGGGCGGCCCCGGCGCAACGCCGAAAAGTGAAACCGTAAAAATTCTTTACGCTTTCCGGGCGGGCTATGGTACAACCCGCCTCTATGACAGAGACTCCACCAGAATTCCAGAAAGCCGGCATTATATCCATTGTCGGGCGAACCAACGTCGGAAAGTCGACCCTCGTGAACCATTTGCTGGGCGAAAAGGTCAGCATTGTCAGCGACACCGTGCAGACCACCCGCAACCTGATCCGCGCCATTCTCACCGAACCGCGCGGGCAGCTGGTCTTTCTCGATACACCTGGCGTACACAAGGCGAAGGGCGAGCTGGGCAAGAACCTCAACAAGGCGGCACGCTCCTCCGTCGACGGGGTCGATACCATCCTGCTGGTCCTCGACGCC
>JAUXGY010000052.1 GCA_030621805.1 Kiritimatiellales bacterium
TGCTGTTCTTTATCGAGAAGCACACACTGATGGGGTTGGGAATTGGTTTGATTGATTGCCACCTGCTTGCCTCCTGCAAACTGGGCAAGGCTCAACTACTCACCAAAGACAAACGCCTGCAAAATGCCGCCGAACGTCTTGGGCTTTGAATGTAGACGAGTGCATCCTGCCTCGTTGCGACGCACCCTACACCACTGCAATGCGGTAAGATGCCGCATCTACAATCAAGTGCTATACCTTCAACTAGGAAGCGGGAACGCTCTTCACTCGCTCGATGGAGTCGGACTTGCTGAGGGTGAGGCGGACGATGCAGTCGGAGGTGGCGAATAGATCGTGCGGCACGGCGCCGTCGAGGTTGAGGAGGTCGCCTTTGACCAGATTGAGCACCTCGCCATTCACGCCGAAGTCGAGGGTACCCTCCACCATGGCTACGGTGATGGGATAGGGCGTCTGGTGCTCCGCCATGCGTTGCCCTTGTTTAAATACAATCCGAACCTCTTTGGTGGCCTCGGTTTGAAACAGAACGGAAATAGCTGGACCGGTCTCTTTGTAGATAATGTCTTTAAGAATATTTGCGGTTTCCATGGGGTACTCCTTTTGCGGTTGCGGTTAATGGTTGGTTGTGCGCTACTTCTTGCTCATGAAAAAGAGACCATCTAAAAACCCTCCCAGCATCCTGATTTTACTGTTGTCCTTTATCTTGCCGGGAGCCGGGCAGTTGATGCAAAAGCGTTGGGTGGCGGGCTCCATATTTCTGGTCACGTTTCTTGGCGGGTTTATCTGGCTGATGACTCTGGCTATAGGCAACCTGATTGATTACTACAGGCTTGGGTTCGAGTTCGAAACCTATGAACCGAATCCCACCACAGCAGCGGCCTTGCTCCCTCCCCTCGCCATGGCCGTGGGCGTCTATCTGGCAAATCTACTCGACGTATTTGCGGCACAGCACCGTAGAACAAGCGCAAAACGAGAGGCCGCCTTCATGGCTGAATGGAAAGAAAACGACCCTACATGTGATCCGTATCGTCAACGACTTCCTTGACCTCCGGAACGCGCTCCTTGAGAAGGGTTTCGATTCCGTTTTTCATGGTCATCCGCGCGCCGGGACACCCTTTGCATCCGCCTTCGAGTTCGATGAACACGACTCCGTGTTCGACCTTGGTCACGGTTCCTCCACCGCCGTGCGATGCCAGTGCGGGTGTAACTTCTTCGGCCATCACTACGTTGACTGCTTCTAAAATTTCCTGATCGGTCATGATGAATTCCTTTTATTTGACATAAATTTGACAACGCAAAGGCTAATCCCTACTACTTTTATTTTCATATAACAAGCATCTGGGCAGGTATTTCATGGCAAAATATATTCTTACCGTACTCAAGGGAGCACTGATGGGGGCCGCTAATGTAATCCCCGGTGTTTCCGGCGGAACGATGGCTCTGCTGACGGGTATCTTCGAGAAACTCATCCACTCGATCAAAGCTTTCGACCTACGTGCACTTAAACTGGCTTCAACATTTAAGTTCAAGGAACTCTTCCTGCACATTGATCTCCTGTTTCTTTCCGCCATCGGCATTGGCGTCATCACAAGCATCCTAACCTTTGCCCGGGTGCTGGAATATCTTTTCGAACACCATGCCCTCCATATTTGGGCCTTCTTTTTTGGTCTCATTCTGGCCTCCGTCTACTTTGTCGGGAAGAAGATTAAACGCCGCAGCGGATCGGTGATTGCCCTCTTTCTCTTGGGCACGGCCATTGCGGCAAGCATCGCCTTTCTTGAGCCCGCAGAGGAAAACGCATCCATCCCCTACCTGCTCGTGTGCGGGGCCGTTGCCATGTGCAGTATGATCCTTCCCGGACTCTCTGGATCCTACGTGCTATTGCTGATGGGAAACTACCAGCTAGTCATGATCAAATCTGTCTCCAACTTTGACCTTGGCGTGCTCATTCCTGTAGGGATCGGTGCGGCCATTGGGCTGGCGGCTTTCGCCCGATTGCTCGCATGGATCTTCAAGAAGTTTCACGACCAAACGATTGCCATACTGACCGGCTTTATTTTTGGATCGCTCTGTATATTATGGCCGTGGAAAACTGAAATCACGGAAACCTTCGGTGAAAAAGTCAAAGTGATCGGCTACTCTTACGCCCTCCCCGAAATCAATGCCGAAACCGCCGTCGCCGTATCACTCATGCTACTCGGCGTGCTGGCTATCGCACTCATTGAAACTCTGGCAAGCCGCCAGAAAACAGACGAGGTCTCCCGTCAAAGCCAACCTCCTATGGCTTAACCGGAAGCATCTTATCCGCGCGATAGGACGAGCGCACCAGTGGGCCGGAAGCTACGGCCTCAAAACCGATTTCGTACGCAGCATCTTCCAGATCGACAAACTCCCTCGGCGTCACGAATCGCTTGGTATGCGCGTGGTCGCGTGTGGGAGCGAGATATTGCCCGATCGTCAGTAGGCGTACGCCGTTGGCATGCAGGTCGTGCAAAGTTTCAAGCACCTCTTCATTGGTTTCGCCTAGGCCAACCATGATGCCGGACTTTACCTTGATTGATCCCTCTCTAAACTCAGAGGCATAGCGGAGAACCTTCATGGATTTTCCATAGGTTGCTCCCGAACGGATCGAACGTTGCAACCGCTTTACGGTTTCAATGTTGTGGTTGAATACGACCGGCCCAGTGGCCAGTACTTTATCAATATTTTCTCGTCGGCCCCAAAAATCGGGGGTTAGCACCTCGACGGTAACGCCCGGAATGCGCTCCTTCACGGCGGTGATGGTCTGGGCAAAAATATCCGCACCACCATCGAGCAGGTCGTCGCGCGTTACACTGGTAATGACCACATGCTTGAGTTCCATCTTTTCAATCGCGTCGGCCACGCGCTGTGGTTCCTCAAGGTCAAGCCCGATTGGCAGTCCGTGGGCAATCGAACAAAAACTGCAATCACGCGTGCAGAGGTTTCCAAGAATCATCACCGTAGCCGTTCCATGGTTCCAGCATTCGTGTCGATTCGGACATTTTGCATCCTCGCACACGGTATTCAAACCATTCTTTTTGAGTGCCGTGTGGACATCTGAATAGGCCTTGTCGGTCTGGATCGGACGACGCAACCATTTTGGCAGCCGGATGGGTTCGACTCGTTCACCACAGGTGGATGCTACTGTTTCGGAAACTTCGGTCATTACATTCTCTCCAGTTCTCTTCTGAACGGTAAATCAGGCAGGAAAATAACAAAACTTCAGCGCGGATAAACACAATTTATCGAAAGATAAGAAAGCCAAAGCTAAAGTACCCCCGTCTGCCGACTCCCCTTCCCCTCCTACGGAGTCCTTTTCCATGGAACGGGTGCACCCTGCCATATTCCCAAAATGTTTGCTTTTAAATGGGAAGGAGGGCTCTACAATTCGCGGCATGAAAGAATATCCGGAAATCCCTACCGAAGACCTTGAAAAATATTCCTCCGCCATCTCGCTTTCCGACATGGAGATCTTTGTCTTTCCAGAACTGCTCTACAGTCTCGTGCTGGCCAACATCATGTCGCCGCGCATCTGGGAATGGAAAAACCACGACTGGTTTCGCAAGCTCGACACGATGAAGCCTTACAAAAAAATCCAACGGCTCAAGCAGTTCATCATCGACCACTACGAATTCAATCTCGATCTCGACACCTGGGGCCTGACCACCAAAGAGGCCGAGATGAAACGTTTTGCACCGTTCATGGATGAAAAAACCATCAGCCAAAGCAACGCGCTCTTTGGCTACGAAGGTGACAAACACTATTTCGAACTCGACATCCGAAAGCACTTCGGACTCGACAAATACACCACCCACGCCATCCCCTTCTGGAAAACCGAAACACTCGAAGCCATGGACGCCTTCAAGTTTAAGGAAAACTATCGCGCCGGCGCCGGCGAATGCGTCTCGCTCTCCACGCTTTACGCCGCTGCGCTCTTCGTCATCTGCGATATTCCACTCGAAGACATCTTCCTGCTTGCCACCCCGCTACACTCGCAAAACTTTGTCAACGTGAACGACGGCCTCCTCACCAACAACCGACGGCTCGTCACCAAGAACATGTGGTTCAATGGCACCGACCTCACCGCCCGCGCCCAACGCGCCCTGCGCCACGAGCAGGTCACCATCGTCGCCAACAACACCGGCTTCATCCACACCGTCTACCCCGAGGCCACCATTTCGCCCGAAAGCTTCGAACTCTTCCGTAGCAAGCTCGATGCCTTTACCACCACCGAAATCACCTACGAAATGCTGGCCAACTTCCTGCGCGACCGCTCCGAACACCAAAAATGCTTCCAAATCAAATTCATGCGCCACGGCGCAAAGCAATACCTCCCCGTCGAACGCGCCTTCGCCTACGAACACGGCAGCCCCTACAAGGTCTCCGATAAGGCCACTTGCGACAAATTACTCGACCAAATTGACGAATATGACTTCTACACCGATCCCATCCCCGACCGCATTCAGCTCGATAAACTCTCCGACTACCTAAAAAACAACCCCATCTCCCACTTTGACGACGACAGCATGAAAGGCCTCGCCGAAAAGATCGACTGTACCGGCGACATGAACCGCAAAATGTCTGTCATCGAAGGGCTCGTCGACTTTATCCACCTCGACCCCGAACTCCCCGACACCCAAACCAAACAATTTAACGGCCCCGGCCCCATCGAGCTGAAACTCGGCATGGCACGTGAAGAAATCATTCAATACTTAAAAACAATTCGAAACACACACCCTGTTGCCGACCTCGCCTTCTACGCCAGCCGCGACCTTGCTATCACCGACTGGCAACCTTTCCTCAAAGCCGCGTTCGAACGTAATCCTGTCTGCATCCAAAAAACCAAGGAACATTCCGACGACGAGCTCTTCCCGCTTCTCGAAAACCTCCCCAACGAATCTATCTACGACGGCACACGCATCGCCCAGCCCGATGAAATCTGGAATTTTCAGCGCGGTGACGGCCTAGAACGCGCCATCACCCTTGCCACCATTTGGAGGGATCGCCATCCAAACGATCCCATCGAACTCACCGTCACCAGCAACCTGTCCATCTTAAAACTAGGCACGAAAGAGCTCCGTTTTGAATCCGGAAAAGGGTTGGAAAAACAACTCGCACTCTAAAGGAAAGAAAACACCATGGACTCCACAATAAGAATACTCCTCGCCGTGGCCCTCGTTGCTATTTTTGCAAAACTCATGCTCGGTGGAAAAGCCGATAAAAGTGCCGACATCCCCGGGCTCCTCAAGAAAGGAGCCCTTCTGATCGATACCCGCACCCCCGGCGAATTTTCCCACGGCCACATCAAAGGTGCCATCAATATTCCCCATAACACCATTTCAGAACAAATCGGAAAGCATTCCCCCGACAAGTCCAAATCGATCGTCGTCTACTGCCGTAGCGGTACCCGCTCCTCCATAGCCAAGCAATCCCTCATCCGCGCGGGATACACCCACGTCATCAACGGTGGGAGCCAGCACCGCATGCACAAAATCCTTGGCCAATAGACTTGGTTGTACATCTCACTCAGAAAACCTTACAAGGGAGTCGCTTACGTTGCAGATACTTCTAAGCTCCGTTATCTTTGGCAATACTTCACCACATCGCGATAAGGAAGGGTTCCTCCAAAAAGATCGAGCGCGGAACCGACCGTGACGTCGATCCTTCCGCCGCCCGCCGCGTTGATTTTTTCCAAATCATCAAACGAACGGACACCGCCGGCATAGACGCATGGGATCGGTGCATGCGCGGCAAGTAGTTCAATCAGCTCCTCATCCATTCCCTGTTGCTTGCCTTCCACATCCACGCCATGCACCAGAAATTCGCAGCAGGAATTCGCGAGTTGGGCGAGGGAATCGGCATCGACGCAGGTTTCGGTGAAGGTTTGCCATCGGTCGGTAACCACAAAGTATTGACCCGCCTTTTTACGGCAACTGAGGTCGAGCACTAGGCGCTCTTTTCCAATTTCGGAAACCAGTTGCTTCAAACGCTCCTCATTAATCCGTCCGTGCCGGAAGATGAAGGAGGTAACAATCACCTGAGCTGCACCAGCATCGAGCCATTCGGCAGCGTTTTCAGCGGTAATGCCGCCGCCAATTTGCAGTCCACCGGGCCATGCTGCCAGAGCTGCACGCGCGGCATTGTCGTTGCCAGAGCCCAGCTTAATCACGTGGCCGCCGGAGAGGCCGTCGCTTTTATAGAGTTCGGCAAACCAGGCCGGGGGCTTCTCGGAGACAAAGTTAATTTTGGGTTCCGCGCCATCGGCAAGCGTGCCGCCGACGATCTGTTTTACTTTGCCATTATGCAGGTCGATGCAAGGTCTGAATTTCATGTAAGGACTGTGACACAGGAGTAGGGAGCAATTCAACGCTTGTATCTTCCGGCGTTCTGCATAGTATTGTTTGTTCGTTTTTCAAAACAAGAATAAGAGAGAAGCTATGAGCGAAAAACCATCCAAATACTATGTAACCACACCGATCTACTATGTGAATGACAAGCCGCATATCGGCCACTCCTACACCACGATCCTCGCCGATGTGCTGGCCAACTACCACCGGCTACTTAATGTGCCGACCCACTTCCTCACCGGAACCGACGAGCATGGCCAGAAGGTACAGCAGGCCGCCGATGCCAACGGCATTACCCCGCAGGAGCAGTGCGACCAAACCGTCGTCCGCTTTCAAGAACTATGGAAGCGCCTCGAAATCAAGAATGACGACTTTATCCGCACCACCGAGCCGCGCCATAAAACGGTGGTTCAGGAAACTCTGCAAGAGCTCTTCGATAAGGACGAAATCTACAAGGCCGAATATGAAGGATGGTACTGCGTCGGTTGCGAACGCTTCTTCACCGAAAAGGATCTCGTCGAAGGCAACTGCCCCGAGTGCAGCCGCAAGGTCGACTCCATCGTCGAATCCAACTATTTTTTCCGCATGGGCAAATACCAGGCCTGGCTCATCGACTACATCGAAACCCACCCCGGTTTCATCCAGCCCGCCTTCCGCGCCAACGAAACCCTCGGATTCCTCAAAACCAAGACGTTGCAGGACCTCTGCATCTCCCGTCCCAAGGTTCGGCTCGCGTGGGGAATCGAGCTACCGTTCGATACCGACTTTGTCACCTATGTCTGGTTCGACGCGCTCATCAACTATATCTCCGCCGTCGGCTACAAATCCGACGAAGAACAGTTCAAGCAATGGTGGCCGTGCTCCTGCCATCTCATCGGCAAAGATATCCTCACCACGCACACCGTCTACTGGCCGACCATGCTCAAGGCCATGAACGTTGAAATGCCGCAGTCCATCTTTGCCCACGGCTGGTGGCTGACCGGCCACACCAAAATGAGCAAATCGCTCGGCAACGTCGTCAACCCCATGGATATGATCGATAGCTATGGCGTCGATGCCTTTCGCTACTTTCTTATCGCCGAAATGACGCTCGGTCAGGATGCCTCTTTCACCGAAGAATCCTTCGTCAAGCGCTATAATTCCGACCTCGCCAACGACCTCGGCAACGTCGCCAACCGCGTACTCAACATGATCAGCCGTTACTGCGACGGTAAAATCCCTTCGGTTTCTTCGAATGGGTTTGACTCATCTCTTGAAGACGCACTCTGGAAAGAGGCCGTTGCCGCAGCGGAAGAGATGGGTTCAATGATTGGCAACATGAAACTCGATGCCTCGGTTTCGATGGTTATGTCGATCGTCCGGAAGATTAATGTCTATTTGCAGGAACGCGCCCCGTGGAGTCTCGCCAAACAGGAAGGGGCCGAGGCGGAAGTGGCATATTGCCTGTATACCGCCGCTGAATGCCTGCGGGTCTGTGCCGCATTGCTCTACCCCGTGATGCCCGAAAAGATGCTCGCCTTGCGCACGGCGCTCGGCATGGCCGACGCCAAGCCGCACCTCGGTAAGCTCGCCGAATTCGGTGTGCTCATCCCCGGCTCCGCCATCTCCCAACCCGGCGCGCTCTTCCCCCGCATCGAGGTTAAAAGTGTAGAAGCGACGCCCTCGTCGCTCCCGCCGAAGAAAAGCAAACGTGACGAGGGCGGCGCGGCTACGAAAAAGAAAAGCGGTGAGGGCACCGCTTCTACGAAAGACGGCCTCATCACGTTCGATCAGGTCATGAACGTAAAGCTCAGGACTGCCATCGTGCTCGAGGCCGAGAAGATCGAAGGTGCCGACAAGCTACTCAAACTCCAGGTCGATCTTGGCGAAGAAAAGCGGCAACTTGTCGCCGGTATTGCGCTGCACTATGCCCCCGAGGAGCTTGTCGGAAAAACCATCGTGGTGGTCGCCAACCTCAAACCCGCCAAGCTGCGCGGCGTGATCTCCGAAGGCATGCTGCTCGCCGCCTCCAAAGGCGACACCCTCAAGCTCGTTACCGTCGAAGGCGACCTAGGTTCCGGTGCGGCAGTTAAATAATCCAGCGGTTAATATAGTGCGAGAAGGAGAACTATTATGATGAGTAAAGAGATTCAACCGATGCGAAAAAAATGGGCCGGGACGTTGACGGACAGGGAGCGCTTTAACCGGCAGATGCATTATGAGCCGGTGGACCGTTGCTTCAATATGGAGTTTGGTTTTTGGGAGGAGAATTTTGAACAGTGGAATCTCTTCGTCGATAACAAGATCACCAACAATGCCGAAGCGGATGTCTTCTTTAATTTCGACAAAATAAAGTTGTACGAATATCCTTGGATGAATCCTGCTTTTGAGCAGCGAGTGGTTGAGGAAACCGGAGACAAGCAGATCATCATCAATCAGGATGGATTGCTCGCTGAAGTGCCGAAGGATGGCCACAACACCATCCCACATTTTCTCAAGGCCTCGATCACGACACCGGAGGACTGGAAGAAGTGCAAGGAAGAGCGGTTCAGGCGCGATGATCCCCAGCGGAAACCGGATGTCGCGGCGCTGAAAAAGCTGTATCCAACCGATC
>JAUXGY010000372.1 GCA_030621805.1 Kiritimatiellales bacterium
CCCGGATGGCCGAGCAACGCCTGCTTCAGTCGCCGCTCCGCAACCCCTTTGGCAGACGCTTCGTATTCGCCGCCCAACTCTGGAACAAACGTCGCCAGCGGAATGGCATCGGCACCGCCTTCCGTGCGCTTCATCCAACCACCGCCGGTTTTCACGGCCCAGTAGCGCGGGGCGTCGATCCCGGCCTCGCCGTTGGCGATGGCCGAATAGATTTCCTGCAGGATGGAGTGAATCAGTCCGCCGCGATCCATCGGATCGGGCGTGTCGTCCGCCAAACGCGGCTCGCGCAGGCCAAATACCCGCTCCAGCAAAAAGATATATCGGCACTGTGCCAGTGATTCCAGCGCTGTCGGGCTGATTTCCTTTTTTTGTTCGAACCACTCCGAAATATTTTCCTTCAACGATACGATATGCCCGCAATATTTTGAGGGTGCCCGCTCCCCGATGGGTGTTTCGAGAAACGCCGTGCGTTCCGATTCGATCTTGAGCATTTCAACAAGCCGTTCCACCGGTTGATCCGGCTGAAAATCCTGCTCCACATGTGGGGCAGGATTTCCAGCCTGCCCTTCCCGCACCGCCGCCTGCAACGCCTCATCCTTTGCGCGGCAGAGAGGGAGCGGGATGATGGGGAGGAACGATTCTCCCGGCATGGGAGTCCGATCTTCCGGATCCGTAGCCTTCTGGCGATTCCAATGGCTGGAAAAAACCGATTCTCCGCCAAGTTGCTCGATGCGCCATTGGTCGTAGAGATTTAAAGTTCCACCGGCAAGGTTCCAAAGTTTGCGGTAGTATTCGCCTGCACCTTTTTCATTTCCCTCCTGATCAACGGCCTGATGGGAGAGGACGAGTTGATCGCGGGCCATACCGAGTGCGGTAAGGAAGAGGACGGATTCCTGCTCAAAGAGCACCTCGGCGGCGGGGAGCGCGAGTTTGGGCAGATACCTCCCCTCTCCTTCGAGGTGCTTCCAAAGGGATCGCCGTTCGTTGTCGCTGAGCAGGGCATCTTGCTGCGGAACTCCAGGAAATTCGCCGTCATTGAGCCCGGCAAAAAGAACGAGATCGAAATCGAGGCCGACGGCATCATGGGGATTGAGCACCCAAACGCCCTGCTCATGGCTGTCGCGGGGGCGGACGGTGGCGTTCTCCAATAGCTCTTCGAGCAGGTCGATCAGCTCGCGCAGGGGGATCTGCTGATCGCCGAATCCTTCGAGCGCGGCGACCACCGCCGCGAGAGCTTCGGTATTGAAATGGTCTTCGGGTTCGATAATGCGGTCGGAGAGGATTTCCGCGGCCTGACTTCCGGAATGAGCAGGCTGGAAAGCCTGCTCCACATGTGGGGCGCCCCGAAGTTTCGGGGCAGTCTGCCCAGCATCGAGACGCGGCGGCAGTTTGAGCAGACCCTTAATGGTCTCTTCGCGGTCTTCGAACTGGATGGCGGGATTACGGATGAGGTCGATATACTCATCGCGCATCGCGCTTAATGGAAAGGCGATCCAGGCGAGGAAGGCTTTGACGCAGGGCGAGGAAAGCACGGGGCGACCCCGCCGGAAGTAGTATGGAATTTGAAAGCGGGCGAATACGTGTGGAATGATGTCCTGCACGGTTCCAATGCACGGAACCACCAGCACAATCCGGTTGGCAGGAATCGTTTCAAGGCTCCAGCAGATGCGGCGGGCGAGGTCTTCGATTTCGCCGTAGGCACCAGCGGAGCGGGAGAAGGCAATGCGGTCGGTGTCGGCGAGTTGAAGCACATCGGGGCTATCGACAGCGAGGGCATCGCCGAGGTCTTCCGTCCAGACGGCCCAGGGCTGGCTCATGATTTCGGGGCGGATCTGCTGGCCGAGCCGATCTCCGGCGGCCTCGGCATGGGCGGGCGGTAAAGCAGATTCAATGCGTAACTTGAGTTTTTGGTTGAGCGCGACAACGCAGGATTCCTCGAACGGATTAAACCAGCGGACGGATCGGAAGGTGAGCTTTTTGGCGTCGCGCAGTAGCGGTGGCCAGTGGTTTCGGTTGCCTTTGAGCAGGCGCAGGATGGCTGTATTGACGTCGAGCGAGTCGGTAAAGCCTTCCTGCCTAAGCGTCGCGCGCCAAACGCTGAAAAGCATGCCGAGCTGATAGAGCTTGTGCTTATCCGATCGACTGAGCATCCAGTCGACGATTCGGGCGGTCTCTTCGGGCAGGGAAGCCAATTCGGCGACCAGCTTTTGAAGCACATCGCCCAGTGCGGCGGCGGAGAGTTCGCCCAGCGGACCGCCATCGGTAAAGTGCCCACGCGCCACTTCAACCACTTGGTTGCGCAGGAGGAGTTCCTTCGCGCCGGAGAGCGGTTTTACTTTGAGCTTGGCATACGGGAGGCAGAGGTTCCGCAACCGCGCAAAGGTGGTGTGGCCAGAGGCATCGACCCAACCCGTTTCCAGCGCCCGCTCCTGCTGGTAGCGCCGCAGCGATAGTTCCGTCGGGAAAACGACCAGTTCGTTCATTTAGATTCCCCGAAAACAGAAAGGGAAGTGATTCCAGCAATCAGGCCGAAATGCTTATCGAGGCTAAAGAGGGTCT
>JAUXGY010000151.1 GCA_030621805.1 Kiritimatiellales bacterium
TTGATAGTTGGGATTCATGCTTTGGATATACCCGCTACGGGCGTAACCACGAAGGACAAACTGGTTGTTTATGAACCGTGGAGGGGCAGAGGCCTCTCTGCCTTCCGCCGGAGCAAGAAGACCCATGGATTCCGCTGGTGAAAAGTCGCAGAGCCTGCGCCCCTCCACAAAAAATGCCAGAGCAAAACCATGCTCTGGCACCTTGCAGGAAAAAGGCGGGTGTTAAAACAACCCCCCCATTGAATGCAGACTATTACATCATCATCTTGCGACGGATGAAGAGCATGCCTCCACCAAACGCAACCACCATGCCGAGCGTGGCCGGCTCGGGAATCGCCATCGTCACACCGGAACCCGACACGCTGTAGTTGTAGTCCGTCAGTGTTGTGCTGCCCGAGCCATCGACACCAAACTTGCCTTCGCCGATCATGGTTTCCAAGTCCGCTACGCTCAGGTTATCAATGAACATTGATCCTGTAGAGCCTGCGGCAAAGTTCACCATGGAACCCCCTTCCTTAATGATGACACCGGTTCCCAGTGAGCCTGTATTCATCAGATTGACCTGCGCGTCATCGTAGATATTAAGGAAGGTATCCTTACCAGCCCATGCTCTCAACGCAAAATTGCGCATAGTCAGCGTGGAGTCCGTCAGGTCGAGATGACTCCCAGCCTGAAGGGTCAGAAGCTGGTCAACCGTAATAATTGATCCGTTGGATACTTCAACGGCCCGGAGATCATCAAATACCCCTGTCTTCATCAACAGGGTTCCGTTGTTCATGGTGTTGGTGGCAGATCCTGTGTCTTTGCCTCCGACTGAAAAGTTGTTCGCAACCCTAACATCCAATAGACCCCCACTGGTAATCGTGAACGTGGACTCATAATTAACTTGGAACCAATCTCCATTTGTCGCCTGAGTGAGCGAACCCCCATCCAGAATGAGATCACTACCATGTTCGAACTTTAGGTCACCCCCTGGTGTATATGTTGCGGCTCCTCCCGTTGAAATCTGCGCATCATCCGTACCCGAAATATCAGGAACAACTCCACCGGCCCAGTTTGCACCAGTGCTCCAGTCTCCAGTTCCGCCGGTCCAAACAACTGCGGCCTGTGCCAGCACAACCGATCCGATAACTGCAACTGCAATTACGGATTTTAGTTTCATGTTTCTCATTTATTTCTCCTTTTTATGAACGTTGAACTCTCCAACACTTAATAGCATCCCTTCCGTAAAGAGGTTCGATACGAAATGCAAAGGTAGTCCAACATGACCCTCGGGTCAAAATAAACACGCAAGCATGCTGTGCCGATATCCGGCATGGTTTGACTCGTGCGGTTTATATGGCGTATTTGACCGATCCTGTGGGTTTTGGGGTCATGGGCTACGGTGTGCCGGGAACGGGCGCAATTTTTATAATTTGACGCTTCCGGCGGGGTTTGGTACGGCTAAAACACTGCGTGCAAAAAGAAAATTGAACCCCTATGCCGTATCCATGTCCACAGAGAGCATGAAAATGAAACGTTCTAGAATCCAGAATCATCAAGTTGTTCTAGGCCTGCTGGCAGGGCTGTCTGCTGTGTCGGCTCATGCGGCGGCTCCGGTATTTGAATACCGTTTCCCCGCCTCCTACGACGGGGGCTCGACCCTGACCCTGATCGATCAAAGCACGGCAGGGAACGAGGGCACCATCCACCCCGGTGATGGGGGCGGTATCCGGGATGACCGGCCGGCCGGCTTTGATGCGGCGCTGATGTCCCTCTCGGGATCCGATGGAGGGCACGGAAGCACCGATGAGATCGATCTACTGAACAATACGGATGTGGCTTCTAACGGCGGATTTACTATGGAGGTCTGGTTCAAGTGGGGGGGCGCGTACTCCGACTCGCGCAAGTTGATCGACTATGCGGAAGCCGAATACCTGCAGACGTACAACAGTAAAATCCAATTCAGCCTATCCAACGGGGGTACGCTACTAAGCCACAACATTGTGGCCGACCAATGGTACCATGCCATCGCCATTTTCGACACGATCGGCAACAGCGCGGTGGCAGATCCTTCTTATCCCGGCGAATATACCATTCATGGCGATGCCATGCTCTATATTGACGGGGTGCTGGTGGATTCAGCATCTGACGTTGTGAAGTCAAGCAACGGCGACCGCCAAAACCAAGGGATCGGCATCAACATGCAGCCCACCGGGGGCGACTATAACCAAGGAAGGATTTTCAACCCCAGTGTCTATCTGGGCGTGGTCGAGCCGGAGCCCTCCCCGCCCTCGATCCTCACCCAGCCGCAGGACGCATTCGCCAGCGAGACGGGGGCGCACACCTTTACAGTCCAGGCGGGCGGCAGCCATCCGCTCGGCTACCAGTGGATGAAGGAGTCCATTCCCCTCGTCGGTGAAACCGCCACCAGCCTGGCGCTCTTGAACATTGCCATGGAAGATGCCGGGGGCTATTCGGTATGGGTGACCAATTCCCTCGGCAGCGTCACCAGCACGGTGGCCACGCTGACCGTCGGACCCGTGGGTCCTTCGGTTCCGGTTATTACGGAGTTCATGGCGGTCAATGCCTATATTCCGGCCACCGACCCAACGGATATCCACACCACCGTCGACGGGGAACAGGTCAATTCCGATTGGATCGAGCTTCACAATACGAACAGTATCAGCCTCTCTCTGGGGGGCTGGTATTTGACGGACGATGCCAAGAATCCGACAAAATGGCGTTTCCCGGGGTCGACTACGATTGCGCCGGGCGAATACCTAATGGTTTGGGCCACCCGCAAAACGCTCGAAGAGCATCCGGGCAACTATCCGTTCGTGGACGACGAGGGCGCGCTACACACCAACTTCCAACTGGATCAGGGCGGCGAAACCCTTGCGCTGGTTCGGCCGGACGGAGTGGATGTTGTCCAGGAGTTTAACAAGTATCCCGTGCAGCGAGGGCTGGTCTCCTACGGAATAGATTCCCTCGGACAGGTGGGGTATCTCCAAAGCCCCACGCCCGGTGCGGCCAATGGGCTGGCCTATCTCGGGGCGGTGGCGGATACAAAATTTAATATCGACCGTGGCTTTTTTACCAACGCGATCGATGTGGCGATCACCTGCGACACGCCCGGAGCAACCATCCACTACACGCTGGACGCCAGCACGCCGACCCTGGCCAATGGAACGGAATACATCCCCGGATCGCCCATCCCCATCGATTCAACCACCACCCTGCGCGCCGCCGCCTTCAAGACGGACTGGCTGGCCACCGAGGTGGATACCCAGACCTATCTCTTTTTAGACGATGTTTTGACCCAGTCCCCAAACGGCGAAACGCCTGCCGGGTGGCCATCCAGTAGCGTCAATGGGCAGGTGTTCGACTATGGCATGGATCCGGATGTGGTGAACGATCCCACGTATGGCCCACAGATGATCGATGCCATGATGCAGATTCCCTCGCTTTCGCTCGTAACGGATTTCGACAACCTGACCGATGCTTCGGATGGAATCTATGTCAATGCCACGTTGGAGGGGATTCTTTGGGAGCGCCCGGTCTCGGCGGAGCTGATTAATCCCGACGGAACCAAAGGTTTTCAGATCAATGCTGGCCTGCGTATTCGCGGCGCCTTCAGCCGGGGCGACGGCAACCCAAAGCACTCCTTCCGGTTGCTGTTCAAGGGCGGCTATGGTCCCGGCAAGCTCCAATATTCTGCTTTTGGCGATGAGGGCGTAGATGAATTCGATAACCTTGATCTGCGCACGGCCCAAAACTATGCATGGAGTAATGCGGGCAACGATGGCTCCCGCAACACGCTGATCCGCGATGTCTATTCGCGCGATCTCCAGCGCGAAATGGATCGGCCCTACACCCGCAGCCGATACTACCACCTCTACCTGAACGGGCAGTACTGGGGCATCTACCAGACCCAGGAACGCTCCGAAGCCTCCTATGCCGAGTCCTACTTTGGCGGGCCTTCCGAATACTACGATGTCATCAAGACCGACAGCTACCGCACCTCGTTCACCGATGGCTCGCTGGACGAGTGGAATGCCCTGTGGAACCTTTGTGAACAAGGCTTCGAGACGGAAGCCAAATACTATGCCGTGCAGGGTAAGGATGCCAGCGGGAACAACGATACCAACCTCACGGTTCAGGTGGATGTCGACAACCTGATCGACTACATGATCGATATTTTCTTTGCGGGGAACAAAGATGCACCGATCACGCTCAGCGGCACGGCGGCCAACAACTTCTACGCCATTCGAGACCGGCGTCCGGACATCCGCCAGGGCTGGGTTTTCTTTGCCTACGACTCCGAGCACTCCATGCTGTCGGCCAGTGAGGATCGCACCCAGTGGTTTAGCGCCGGGCAGGACATCGGGCACTTTAATCCCCAATGGCTCCACCAAAAACTGATGCTGCACCCCGAATACCAAATGCGTTTTGGCGACCGGGTCCAAAAGCATTTCTTCAACGGCGGAACCATGACGACCTCGAATGCCGTGGCGTTGCTCCAGCAACGAATATCGGAAATGGATCTGGCGATCATTGGCGAGTCCGCTCGCTGGGGCGATCAGCGATCCGACCGGACAGACAACCCCTACACCAAGGTCGATTGGTGGGCTGAGGTGAACGGCTTCCTCGCCAATACGTTCCTGTCCGGGCGAACGCAGACCGTGCTCAACCAGTTCAAGAACCGGGCGCTCTATCCGCAAGTCGTCGCGCCTTCCTTCGGCCAGCATGGCGGCTATGTGGAGCCGGGGTTCGAAGTGTTGATGTCGGCTCCCGCCGGAACAATCTACTACACCTTCGACGGCTCCGACCCGCGCCTGCTGGGCGGCGGCATCAACCCGGCGGCTCTCGAATACGACGGCCAGATTTCGCAGAAAACCCTGCTGCCGCAGGGCACGGAATGGAACTATCTCGACGATGGCTCCGACCCGGGAACCAGCTGGATGAATGCGGGCTACAACGATGCAAGCTGGGCCGCAGGAAATGCGGAACTGGGCTATGGCGACGGCGGAACGGAAGCGACAATCGTCGGCTATATCGACACCGACCCCGGAACATCGGGCGACCAGAAAAATGCGGCGACCTATTTCAGGAAAACGCTGAGCCTCTCCAACGTGTCAGCCATCACATCGCTGGACTTGGGGCTCCGCCGGGATGACGGCGCGGTGGTGTACATCAATGGCCAGGAGGTTCGCCGCGACCATATGGATGCGGGGCCGGTCACCTACCAAAGCTGGGCGAATGCGATCGTGGGAAGCACCGCGGAAAGTACGTACTATGTCCTTCCGGTCGATCCCTCGGTGCTGCTCGAAGGAGACAATGTGATGGCCGTCGAGATCCATCA